>JBLGCN010000279.1:0-3413 GCA_047617405.1 Natronomonas sp. | reverse complement strand
GCGTCCTTCGACTCGGGGTCCCAGGGGTCCCACTCGACGGTTTCGGCGGCCATCCCCAGCTCGTGGGCGGTGTTGGTGCCGAGATACTTGTCGGGCAGAAAGAGCACCTTGTCGCCGCGGTCGAAGGCCCACTCGAAGGCGTCGGCGGCGTTCGAGGACGTGCAGACGAGCCCCCCCTGCTCGGCACAGAAGGCCTTCAGGTCGGCGTAGGAGTTCATATAGGTGATCGGGACGATATCGGCGTCGGTGGCGGCCGTCAGTTCGGCCCAGGCGGCGTCGACCTGGAGCGCCTCGGCCATCCCCGCCATCGGGCAGGAGGCCTCCATCGAGGGGAGGATCACCGACTGGCTGTCGTCGGTGATGATGTCCGCGGACTCGGCCATGAAGGTCACGCCGCCAAAGATCACGTAGTCGGCGTCGGTCGCCGCGGCCTCCGTCGAGAGCCCGTAGGAGTCACCGACAAAGTCGGCGTGTTTGACAATCTCCCGGCGCTGGTAGTTGTGGCCCAGGATCACGACATCGTCGCCCAGTGTGTCGAGCGCGCCCTCGATGCGCTCGGTCCGTTCGGCCTCGCTCAGGTCGCGGTAGGCCGGCGGCAACTGTTCCAGGTTGTCGTACTTGAAGAGGCTCAGGTCCGTCTCGAACTCGGCGGTTTCCATCTCGGGCATGTGTACCACTCGGGTACCGACACAGTCGGACCCGCGTATTGAAAACATTTTCTCTTCAATACTGCACTCCGAGCTGTTATTCTCCGTGTACTCGGGTTGAGACAGCTGATACTCCACGAACAGGGGCCATGAAGCGGATCCATGTCTCGTCGGATGCAAACAGTAACCACGCTCACCCGGTGTGCCGGCGGGTAACGGTGGCGCCCCGGGCGGCAAAGGTCCGCGTGCCCGGCGCCGGAGTGAGAAACTGTTAGGGGGGTGGCCCGACTGCGTGTGAGCATGACCGACGGTTCCGGCGGCGCAGCCGACCCGCAGCGACTCGCCGAGCGTGTCCGCGAGGGCGACCTGGGGCTCCACGAACTCGAAGCACACGCCGAGCCCGAGGCGGCGGCGACGGCCCGGCGCCGGCTGGTCGAGGCCGCAACCGGCGCCGACCTCTCGACGGTTGGCGAGTACGGCTTCGACCCGGCGGCGACCGAGGGTAACGTGGAGAACCTGGTGGGTGGGGCGGAACTCCCGATGGGGGTGGCCGGCCCTGTCCCGGTCGAGGGCGGCGCCGCCGACGGCGAGTACTACCTCCCGATGGCTACCACCGAGGGCGCGCTCGTGGCGAGCGTCAACCGCGGGCTCGGGACAATCGACGCCGCCGGGGGTGCGACCGCCCGTGTGACCGACGCGGGGATGACCCGCGCCCCGGTCTTCCGGGTCGACGGTGTTGCCGAGGCCGCCGCCGTGGTCGAGTGGGTCGAGGACCACGAGGACCGGCTGCGCGATGCCGCGGAGGCGACCACCAGCCACGGCGAACTGCTGGAGGTGAGCCCCTACGTCGTCGGCGACTCGGTCTTCCTGCGCTTCGTCTACGACACAAAGGACGCGATGGGCATGAACATGGCCACCATTGCGACCCGGGAGGCCGCCGAGATACTCGAGGCGGAGACGCCGGCGGCGCTCGTTGCGCTCTCGGGAAACCTCTGCTCGGACAAAAAGCCCGCCGCGGTCAACGCCATCGAGGGCCGGGGACGGACGGTCACCGCCGACGTTCTGCTCCCCCGTGACCTCGTTGAGGAACGACTGGGGACCACCCCCGAGGCGATGGCCGAGGGAAACAGCCGAAAGAACCATATCGGCTCGCTGAAGGCCGTCACCCTCGGGGGCAACGCCCACGCTGCCAACACTGTCGCCGCGGTCTTTCTCGCCACCGGCCAGGACGCCGCCCAGGTCGTCGAGGGGGCAAACGCCATCACCACCATGGAGGTCCGCGAAGCGGGGTTGTACGCCAGCATCTCCTTTGCCTCCCTGGAGGTCGGGACTGTCGGCGGTGGCACCGACCTCCCGACCCAGGCCGAGGGACTCGAGATTCTGGGGCTAACCGGTGGCGGCAACCCCCCGGGCAGCAACGCCGACGCGCTCGCGGAGGTGATCGCCGTCGGCGCGCTCGCCGGCGAGGTCTCGCTGATTGCCGCCTTCTGCTCGCGCCACCTCGCCTCCGCTCACGAGCAACTCGGACGGTAAGTATGGGGGTCGCGGGCCGTCAGACTCAGACCCACTTGCGGGACTCCGCAACGAGAAAGAGCGCGCCGCCGACCACGACGACCAGCCCCACGACCAGTAGCGTCCCGCTGCCGATGACCGGCCCTACCGCGAGAAACGTCCACCCCAGCCCCGCCACACCGTGGGCCATCGCGACCGTCCGCTGACCCTGCCGGTAGAAGACGACCGCACCCAGGTCCAGCCCCACCGCCAGCGCCACACCCGCCAGCCCGAACATCGGGACCCGCGCGTCACCGACCACGAGCGGGTCGACGACCGGCTCGACGAGCAACAGCAGCCCCGCCAGGCCGACAAAGCCGCCGACGACGTACCGCCCGATACCGGCTGACTCCGCCGGCGGTGACGCGGCTCCGGGCGAGGGCCACTCGCTGTCGGAACTCATACTAACCGGTAGCCCCCGTTGGCTTCGGTCACCTCACCGGCCCGGACCAGCTTTTCGAGGGCGCGCTCGGCCCACTCGCGGGAGACGCCGTGGTCGGCCGCGTACCCGGCGACCTCGGTTTCGGTCGGCGCCTCGAGCTCCCGAAGCGCGGCACGGACGGTCTCCTCGCGGCTCCGAGACCCGCCGCCGCCGGCCGCGTGGTCGGCCGCCGCCGCCACCTCGTCGGTGTCGACACCGACACCCTTCAGGTAGGTCTCGTCGTCCACGCCCGCCGCCTCAAGCTCCGCGTCGAGTTCCGCAAATGAGCCCACCTCGGCAAAGGCGTCACTTTCGCCCTGCCGGCTGGCGAGCATCGAGGCCCTGACCTCCCGGGCGTGGTCCTCGTCGTCGGTGGTCAGAAACTCCCGCCGGTACTTGTGTTTCCGTGTGGTCCCACAGCGCGGGCACTCGGTTCGCTCCGGGTCACCCTCCACGACCCACAGCGCCGAGCACTCCCCACAGCCTACCACCGCGTACATACCCGAACATGGGTGTCCGCGGCTATGAATCCGGCGCACGCGGACGCCGACCACAGCACACCCCAACGCCGCCAGGGTAATGTGGGTCCTGTCCGAGACTGCGGGTATGGACGTGAGACCGTGACCGGAGGGGCGACCACGGCCGGTGTCGGGGTCCCGGAGCCGGTGGCCCTCCTCGACGAGCCGGCACAGGAGACCGTCGACGCCGTCGTCGACGGGGCGGCCAAGGGGTCCCTCGCGGTCGTGGGCAGCCCCTTCGCGGGGCGCCGGGTCGTCCTCGACCACGTCGCCACC
>JBLGCN010000278.1:0-3434 GCA_047617405.1 Natronomonas sp. | reverse complement strand
ACCATGGAGTACGGTCTCCGAGTTCTCTATGTCTATGACGCTTGCGAGCCGGCGTCACTGAACGGCGAGACACTGACGCGGGAGGGCGACGGTCTGGCCGTCGAGACGGCACACAGCGTCGGTGGCGCGCTCGAGTGCCTCGCGGCCGATACGTTCGACTGCGTGCTGTCGACCTATCGGCTACCCGACGAGGACGGTCTCACCCTGCTTCGTCGCGTCAGAGAGCGTGACCCCGACCTGCCGTTTGTCCTCTACACACACCGCGGTACTGAGCGCATCGCCAGCGAGGCTGTCTCCGCCGGTGTGACGGAGTATATCCGGAATGACCCGGCGGTAGACCAGACCGGGACGGTAGCGGGCCGGATACAGGACGCGGTTGAGGGGTCACAGAGAGAGCCAGAGCCCAGGCTTCGCGAACTGACGGAGGCAACCGAGGATGTCCTCTGGCTGATCTCCGCCGACTGGGACGAGGTGTTGTTCGTCAACTCGGCGTACTCGACGATCTGGGGGGAGTCAGAGGAGCGGCTCCGGGCGGACCCGCTGTCGTTTCTCGAGGCTGTCCACCCCGACGACCGGTCCCGCGCGAGGCGGGCAGTCGACCGACTCACCGAGGGCGAGTCCGTCGAGATTGAGCTGCGGGTCAATCCGGCCGATGACTTCGGGCGACACGTGGTGGTCCAGGCCGAGCCGGTCTTTGGTCGGGACGGCTCGGTCAGCAGGGTGGCCGGGGCGTCCCGGGAGGTGACCGAGGAGCGCGCCCGACAGCGACGGCTGGCGGAGGAGGAGCGACTGACCGAGAGTGTCTTTGCGGCCCTGCCGGATGTGCTGTACACCTTCGACACGGACGGGTACCTGCTCCGGTGGAACGACCAACTGGAGGCGGAGACGGGCTACGAGGGCAGTGAGATCACAGAGATGCACGTGACCGGCTTTGTTCCGGCAGACGAGGTCGAGACGATCGCAGGGCGGTTTCAGTCGGTTATCGAGGACAGGTCGACGGTGACGGTCGAGTCAGCCTTCGAGACGAAAGCCGGTGAGCGTGTTCCGTTTGAGTTTACCGGGGCGCCACTGGAAGCCGCCGATGGAAGTCTCCGTGGCGTCACGGGGGTCGGACGAAACATCGCCGAGCGAAAGCGACAGCAACGCCGCTTCGAGGCCGTCTTCAACAACACCTATCAGTTCACCGGGCTCATGTCGCCCGGCGGGACGCTGCTCGAGGTGAACTCGGCGGCGGTCGAGTTCGCCGGCCAGTCGCGTGACGAACTGGTCGGACAGAAGGTCTGGGATGCGTACTGGTTCCAGGGCAACGAGGAGGCAGCGCTGATAGCCCGCCGAGCGGTCGACACCGCGGCGGACGGGGAGTTCTTCCGGGAGCAGATTACCGTCCAGGGTGACGACCGGGAGGCGGTCATCGACTTCTCCGTCCGGCCGGTTACTGACGCCGACGGAACGGTCGAGCTACTGATCCCCGAGGGGAGAGATATTACCCGTCTCTCCCAGCGAGAACAGCAGCTCAACGTCACGAACCGGTTTCTCCGACACGACATCCGGAACAAACTGACGACGATCCAGGGGTACGCGGAGCTCGTTTCAACTGCCGACGACAGCGAGACCCGGTCGTACGGTGACACGATCCTCCGGGCGGCGGCCGAGATTGACGGCGTTGCCGAGCTAGCGCGTCAGATTCACGCCCTCATCACGGACGAGCCGACACCGAAGCCGGTCGGCCTCGTCGAACAGCTCGAGCGGGCCGTGGCCGTCACCGAGGACCGGTATCCACACGCCGATATCACAGTGGACGCACCGGAGTCACTCGCCGTCAGGAGTCTCGCGTCGCTGGACGAGGCGCTCGCTGAACTGTTAGCGGCTGTGCTCACGAACACCACGGGCAACAGCCCGAGACTGGCCGTCAAGGTCGCGCACGACGACACTGCCATTGTCGAACTCCCGTCGGTCGGCGGCCGTCTTCCCTCGGCGGACCGGGAGGTGCTGACGGGGGAGATCGATATCGAACAGGTCCGACACGCCGACGGCCTCGGGGTGTGGTACGTGTACTGGCACATCTGGTACTCCGGGGGGACGGTCACCGTCACCGACGCCGACGGCTGCATCCGGGTGCACCTCCCGACAGCCTAAACTGGCGGCCCGGTAACCGGGCTCGCGTGAGTTTGACCGGAGCATAGAGGAGACGAAAACGAGCTTAACAGCCGTGTGCCCGGGCGCCGAGTTCGCCGAAATATGTATTTTCCCATCGGTAGCATTACACACCATGGCCCAGGACGCTACCATCCTCCACGTCGACGACGAGCCCTCGTTCACCGACCTGACGAAGGCGTTTCTCGAGCGCGAGGACGACGGGTTTCACGTCCAGACAGTCACGGGTGCCGAGGAGGGGCTCGACGCGCTCGGTGACCGGCCGCCGGACTGTATCGTCTCCGACTACAATATGCCCGGGATGGACGGTCTCGAGTTCCTGGAGACGGTCCGCGAGAAACACCCCGACCTCCCGTTTATCCTGTTTACCGGCAAGGGTAGCGAAGAGGTCGCCAGCGACGCTATCTCTGCCGGTGTCACCGACTACCTCCAGAAGGGGACTGGCACCGAACAGTACGAACTCCTGGCCAACCGGGTCCGTAATGCCGTCCAGGCCAGGCGCGAGGCACAGCGGGCCGACAGACAGGAACAGCTGATGCGGCTCACCGAGTTCGCCGGCGATACCGGCGGGTTCGAACTCGACACTGAGACCGGCGAGGTTCTCATGACCGACGGAACCCGCCGGATTCTGCACCTCCCCGAGGCGGCGAACCCGAATTTCGAGGAGAACCTGCAACACTACCACCCGGACGACCGGGGGGAGATTCAGCAGACGATCCAGCGAGCACTCCGGACCGGCGAGCGGACACAGGGGACCTGGCGCTACCAACACCCCGACGGGGACGAACAGCTGCTGGATGTGAGCTATACGCCGGCGACAGACAGCGGGGATGCGGTTACGGTTCGCGGAGCGATCCACGACATCACCGAACACCGGGAGCGCCAACAGGAGCTCAGACAGGCCCGCGACCTCATGTCGAAGGTGGAGGTGTTGGCCGATGTCGGCGCGTGGGAGTACGACCCCGGGACTGAGACACTCATGCTAACCGACGGGGCGCGTCGGCTCTACGGGCTCGAACCGGGTGCGGACATCACACTGGAGGAGGCCTTCGAGCAGTTCCACCCCGACGACCGGGACACGCTCGTCGACCGGTTCGACACGTGTCTCGAAACCGGCGCGGCGTACGAGGTCGACCTGCGACTCACCACACCCGGTGACGGGCACCGGTGGGTCACCGCACACGGTGAGCGGGTAAAAAAGGGGTCCGGGGAGGTCGTGCGGGGGTACATCCGAAGTACTATTCCGGAGGAACACAGCAACGACGGTTGACGGGGTCGAG
>JBLGCN010000277.1:0-3455 GCA_047617405.1 Natronomonas sp. | reverse complement strand
CTCACTGTCACCGACCGGGCCGGCGAGCGGGTCGGCGGCGTCGACCTGACCGTCGTCTGGAACAACGGGGAAGGCAGCGAGAACGTGACGACGCGCGCGAACGGTCAGGCCCTCGTGGACGTGCCGGCGGATGCGACTGTCCAGGTGCGCGTCACCGACGACGAGTATCTCCGCAACAGCCCGGCAGTCTTCTTCGGCGTCGACGGCGGGGAACTCGAGGTTGAGGTGTCGCTGCCGGGGACTGCCCGCGTCACTGCGACCGACAGCACCGGGCCGGTCGAGGGGGCAACGGCCCGACTCTCGGGCCAGGGACTCACCCGAACCACCGACACCGGTGTCGACGGGCTTGCCGTGCTCGGTCCTGTCGAGCGGGGTGACTACGCCCTCCGGGTCACCGAGCCCGGGTATCTGACCAACTCGACCGAGGTCACGCTCACCGGGGAGGTCGACCGGAATATCACGCTGCGGGAGGCCGACCGACAACTCACCGTGCGGGTCGTCGACGACCACTTCGACCCGCCGCGGGCGCTGTCCGAGGCCACCGTTAGCATCGAGGGGGTGGCAACGCTGACGACCGGGAACAACGGCCAGCGCGGGACGACTGTCCCCGTCAACGCCGACTACATACTGACCGCCACAAAGGACGGCTACGAGTCGGTCGTCCGGACCGTGTCGGTCGATGAGTCCGACACCTCGGTGACGCTCGCGGTCCAGCGCGAGGAGGCTCTCTCCGTCGAGGCGACCTCTGTGCGGGTTGTCCTCGGCGAGGCGACGCGGCTGACTGTCGCCGACGAGTACGGCCAGCCGGTCGCCGGTGCGACGGTCAGCGTCGACGGCACCGAACGCGGCCAGACCGACGACCAGGGCGCCTACGACCTGACCGTCGACTCCGCGGGCAACCGGACAGTGACGGTCTCGGCCGGCGGCCTGTCGACCTCGGCCGTCATCGAGGGTGTCGAGCCTGCGGCACAGGACACGCCGACGACCACCACCCGGACCGACACGCCAACCGACGCCTCGACGCCGACCGAGACGGACGCCGCCGGCGGCGGTAGCCCCGGCTTCGGCGCCACCGCCGCGCTGGCCGCGCTCGTCGCGCTCGTCGCGCTTGTGCTCGCCCGCGCCCGGGACGCTTAACCCTCGGGGCCGCCGACCGGGAGATAAATGATCATCCCGGACATCCACGAGGAACACGACGCAACGCTGACCGAGCGGGGCGGCCGGCAGGTCGTCGCCGACTACGGCCGCCCGGAGCGAACCCACCAGGCCGTCCGGCGGGGGGTCGGGTTCACCGAACACACGGCCGACGTGCTCGCGGTGACAGGTGAGGACCGTCACGACTTCGTCGACGATGCGGTCTCGAACCGGGTTCCCGCGGCCGACGGCGAGGGGGTCTACGCCCTCCTGCTCGACCCTCAGGGTGGGGTCGAGACGGATATGTACGTCTTCACCGCCGCCGAGCGGCTGCTCGTCTTTCTCCCGCCCGGCGTCGGCGAGGACCTCGCCGAGGAGTGGCGCTCGAAGACCTTTATCCAGGATGTCGACATCGCGGTGGTAACCGACGACCTCGGCGTCTTTGGCGTCCACGGCCCGCAGGCAACCGAGAAAGTCGCCAGCGTCCTCACCGAGGGGACGCCCGAGGCCCCGCTGACCTTCGTCCGGGGGCCGATGGGCGACGCCGGTGTCACTGTCGCCCGGACCGACGCCCCGACCGGCGAGGAGGGGTATCTCGTCATCTGTGACGCCGGGGACGCCCCGGACGTCTTCGACAGCCTCGAAAACCGCGGGCTCAACGCCGTCCCCTTTGGCCGGCAGACCTGGGAGACACTCACCCTTGAGGCGGGGACGCCGCTGTTCGAGACCGAACTCCGCGGGGAGATCCCGAACGTCCTCGGCGTCCGCAACGCGCTCGACTTCGAGAAGGGCTGTTACGTCGGCCAGGAGGTGGTCTCCCGGGTCGAGAACCGTGGCCGCCCCAGCCGCCGACTGGTCGGACTCGCCCCCGAGGCCGTCCCTGCGGCCGGCGCCGCGGTCTTTGCCGGCGACGAGGCTGTCGGCGAGGTGACCCGGGCGGTCGACGCCCCGACCCACGGCGGGCCGGCGGCGCTCGCGCTCGTCGGGTTCGACGCGGAACCGGGTGCTGTTCGTGTCGACGGCGAGGATGTCCCCGCGGAGCGCGTGGACCTCCCCTTCGTCGAGGGGTCGGAACGGTCGGCCCGGCTCCCGTCATACTGACCGGCGGATTCGCCGGGGTGTGTGTGTCACGCGCCGGCCGCTCAAAACCGCAGGTGCGAGGTCGAATCCGGTTCGTCGTCGTCCTCGTCCGGCCCCGCACCCGCGAACTCGTAGGCGTCGTCGGTCAGGAAGACGTCGCCACGGTTGACTGTCACCTCGACGCCGAGTAGGGTGGTCCCCGCCGCGGGGCCGTTCTCGCAGCCCCCCTCGCAGGCATCGAAGACGGAGCCGTGTTTCGGGCAGACGACCCCGCCCTCGCGGGTGACCGCGCCGACCTCCCCTCCGCGGTCCAGGCGCTGGTCCTCGTGGGTACAGCGGTTGACCCAGGCCTCGACGTCCTCCCCACAGGGGACAACGGTCACCTCGACAGTCTCGCCGCGGTCGTCGGTGACAGTACAGAGCCAGGACCCCTCCTCGTGGACGGTCTCGACGGACGTGAGCCGAGTAGGCACACCGATAGTGGGGTGCCGGCGGAGAAAAACGTCCCGCCGGCCCGCAGCGCCCGCCTCACTCGGTGTCCAGTCGCTCCTGCCACTCCTGGACGCGGGCCATCAACTCGACCGGCGGCGTCTCGCTCACCTCGAGAGCCGCCAGTGCGTCCAGCACTTCCGGGGCGTCCTCGCCAAAGGCCGCGGTGACGCTGTCCTCCGTCGAGGCGTCCGCTCCGTCGCCACCGTCGGCGGCTGCGCCGCCGCGGAACTCACCGGCGGAGACGTCGAAGACGGCCTGGACCGGCTCGCCACCCCCGCCCTTTGCCTCGATAGCCTTCTCATCGCGCAGCCGGTCGAGTACCTCGCGGGAGCGCTCGACAACGGGTTCGGGCACACCGGCGAGGTCGGCGACGTGGACGCCGTAGGAGCGGTCGGTCGGCCCCGCTCTGACCGTCCGGAGGAAGGTCACGTCGCCACCCGACCCGTCCGAGTCGGGTTTGTCGTCGACGGCGACGTGGACGTTGTGGACCCGCTCTAAGTGGTCTGCGAGGCTCGTTAGCTCGTGGTAGTGGGTCGCAAAGAGGGTTTTTGCGCGGACGGTGTTGTGGAGATACTCGGTTGCGGCCCACGCGATCGAGATCCCGTCGTAGGTCGCCGTTCCTCGCCCCACCTCGTCCAGAATGACGAGCGAGTCCTCGGTCGCCGAGTGGAGGATATTCGACAGCTCCTGCATCTCGACCATGAACGTCGAGCGACCCTGTGCGAGTTCGTCGAGTGCGCCAACGCGGG
>JBLGCN010000276.1:0-3517 GCA_047617405.1 Natronomonas sp. | reverse complement strand
ACACCTCCTCGGACGGCGGGTTCTCGAACCGCTCCGCCGACGATATCTTTGCCGACCGCGTCCGCAAGGAGGTCGTCCACGAGGTTGGCCACACCCTCGGACTCGAGCACTGTGACAACAAACGCTGCGTGATGAACTTCTCGCCGACTGTCCGCGAGGTTGACGTCAAGGAGGAGACCCTCTGTGGCTCCTGCAACCGGAACGTCCGCTGACCCGGCCGGGCGCTGCCCGCTCGTGTCGGCGAATCTGGCATGCGTTGGCCGCGCACAGCCGCACACGCAACGACCCAACGTTGTTAGGTAACAGCGCTATGCCCGTAGGGGCTATACAGTAATATGTAATGAGTGAAAGTCAACGCAGCTCTCGGACGGAAGAACTCGGGTCGATCTTTGTTTCGGTCACGGGCGACGAGACAGTCACCGAAGAACAGGACGAGAACCCCACGGAACGCGAACTCGACGACGAAGACGCCAAGCTGTCGGAAGCCGTCGCGGACGGGCTCGACGAGGCCGTCGCGGGCGCCGAGCCGGACACCGGCGACCCCGGCCAGATCGAAGGCTGACCTGACGGTTCAGTCGGCTGTTGCTGCCATTTTCCGTCTTTCGACCGACGAGTCGTAGACTCCTCCCGGAGTACGGATGGGTACCCGGGGGTTCCCCCTGCCGTCAGGGGGCGTAGTAGTACTCGCCCTGAGTTTTCTGCTCGCGGTCGAGTTGGCTACCGGGCTTGTTGATACGGGGGCGGGCGGTGCGCTCGTCCCGGCGGAAGGTAACGTCGAGATTCGAGAGAAAGTCGTTCATCCCTTCGCGCATCCCCTGTGGAGGGGCGGTGTGGCCCCGCTCTGCGGGTTCGCCGTCAAAGACCAGTAGCCGGTCGCTGAGCAGGTCGATCATGTAGATATCGTGGTCGATGACCAGCGCGGTGGCGTCGTGGTTCTCGGCGTACCGGCGGATTGCGGAGGTGGCGAGCACCCGCTGCTCGACATCGAGGTGGGCGGAGGGCTCATCGAGCAGGTAGAGGTCGGCGTCCTCCGAGAGGCAGGCGGCGATAGCCACCCGCTGGCGCTCCCCGCCCGAGAGGTCAGTCAACTGCTGTTCCATCACCGCGTCAAGCTGGAGGGGTTGGGCGATCTCGGTGGTCCAGTAGGAACTGCCAAAGTCCTGCGTGATAGAGGAGAGAAACGCGTCGACACGCATCGGCTGGTCGATCTCGATGTACTGGGGCTTGTAGGCGATATCCAGCCGGGCGGGTACCGTCCCCTCGTCGGGTTCGAGCCGGCCGGCAAGCAGCTTGGCAAAGGTCGACTTCCCGATCCCGTTGGGGCCGACGACGCCGAGCACCTCGTTCTCACGGATGGTCCCGCCCTCGACGGTCAGCGAGAACTCCCCCTCGCCGTAGCTCTTTGCCAGGTCGGGGTACTCGATGACGGGCTCACCGGTCGCCTGCGTCCGGGGGGCGTGTTCCTCGAACTCGATGTCGGTCTCCCGGATCCGCATGTTCTCGGCCTCCAGATACCCCGAGATATACTCGTTGACTCCGTTAGTGGTCGATTTGGGCGTCGTGACCACACCAAAGGCCCCGGGCTCGCCGTAGGCGACGTGGATGTTGTCCGCCAGCAGGTCGAGGATCGCGAGGTCGTGTTCGACAACGAGCATCGAACGGTCGCCGTCGTCGGCGAGCTCCCGGACCAGTCGGGCGGCGGTCATCCGCTGGCCGATGTCGAGATAGGGGGTGATCTCGTCGAGAAAGTAGAAGTCCGCGTCGCGGGCCAGCGTGGCCGCCAGCGCGACCCGCTGAAGTTCACCGCCTGAGAGGGTGTCGATATCCTGGTCGACCACAGGGCCGATCGAGAGCCGGTCGACCAGCTCCGGAAGGGCGCCGCGCTCGTCGGTCCGCTCCAGGAGGGCGCGGGTCGTCCC
Organism: Natronomonas sp.; assembly: GCA_047617405.1. Classification (GTDB taxonomy): domain Archaea; phylum Halobacteriota; class Halobacteria; order Halobacteriales; family Haloarculaceae; genus Salinirussus. The sequence continues at coordinate 1,598 of JBLGCN010000276.1, read as the reverse complement.
GTCAAACTGGCTGGGGATCTGGTCGACGTACTGTGGCTTGCGGGCGACGGTCACGTCGCCGTCCCGCATCGCCTCCAGGTAGTCCTGGAGGGCAGTCCCGCGGTACTCCTCGAGTATGTCGGCCCAGTCGGGTTCGTCGCCGACGCGGCCGAGGTTGGGGTCGAGTTCGCCGGCGAGGACACGGACGGCGGTGGTCTTCCCGATCCCGTTTGGGCCGAGAATCCCCGTCACCTGGCCCTCCTGGGGGGCCGGGAGGCCGTAGAGGCCAAACGCGTTCTCGCCGTAGCGGTGGACCGGTTCGTCGTCCAGCTCCTGCGGGAGGTTGATGATCTGGATGGCGTCAAAGGGACACTTCTCGACGCAGATGCCACAGGATTCGCCGAGGCAGATCTCCTCGGAGATCCACACCTGGTCGGGGCCGCCGGCGTGGGGTTCGTCGGCCTCGTAGCGCTCCTCACGGGTGGTAATACACTCCTTTCCCGTCCGGTTGGGCGGGCAGAAGTTGACACACTCGTAGTTGCAGCGGTCGGGCTGGCACCTGTCGAGGTCGACAACGGCGATACTGTCGTCGGCCATCGTTACAGCCTGGCGCCGGCGGTCAGGAGCAGCCCCCAGGTGACAAACCAGAGGGCAAAGGTCATGAACGCGAGGTAGAGATTGTCCTTGACCCCGAACTCGCTGACATCGATCCCCAGAAGATGGAGGGCCGGCAACTGGAGCAACAGCGCCCCGATCATCAGGAAGAGACCGGTCCGGTCCGTCGGACCGCCGGCCAGCAGCGCGGACCCGACGCCGGCAGCCACACCCATGGTCGTGGCGAGCGTGGTGACGGTCACCCCGCGGACGTGCGGGCTGAACCGCTCGCCGCTCTCGGTAGCCATACCGATAGGTGGGCGAGCCGCCCTCAAAAGCCGTTCGTTCCCCGGCGTCGACAGGTGTGGCAGCCCCCGTTGTCGGCCGTCGCCGCGGCCCCGGCGGTTTTTTGCCCGCGCCAGGTGTTCGAGTAGTATGGGCGGCGACAGGTCGGGAGAGCCGGTATCAACGGCCGGGAGCGACCCCGCGGTCACCGGGTCCGGGCCCGATGACCCCGACGACGGCCCCAGGCCGGCCACAGGGGACGAGGAGGACGCCTCCCGGCCGGTGACCGCGCCGGCGCTCTTTCTGGTCGGGCTGACGGCGTTCGCCGGAGGGACGGTTGGCTTTCTCGCGGACCTGGTGACCGGGCACGGGGTTCTCCGGAGCCTGCTGGTCAACGGCGGGGGTGCGGGGGTGCTGGTGACGTGGGCCGCGGTCGACACGCTGGCTGACCCGGATACCCGGGTCGCAACCGCGACCGGGGCCGCCGGGACAGCACTGCTGCTGTACGGGCTGTACATGGTTGTCGTCGGGCTGGCTGTGGCGGCGACCACGTTCCGGCACGGCCGGCTGTGGCTCGGGGTCGGGATGAGCACGAGCGGTGCGGCGGCGGTGCTGGTCGGCTTTCTGGTCTTCCCGCGGGAGTCGGTGCTCGGCGGCGAGGCGGAGCCGACAGGTGACGAACGCGGTGAGTAGCGGGGACACTCCCTCAGCTTTATACAGTCGGCGCGCAGAGAATATAT
>JBLGCN010000275.1:0-3525 GCA_047617405.1 Natronomonas sp. | reverse complement strand
AACCCTTCCGGCCGGGGCGCTCGCGGTAATGACGTTCATAGTCCCGGTGGTCGCGCTTGGCTTCAGCTACGGGGCTGTTGTCTCCCCCCGCGAGCGTGGGAGTCTCACCCTCCTGCTCGGCCTGCCCTACAGCCGCCGTGACGTCCTCCTGGGCACGTACGCCGGGCGGGCAGCCATCGTCGTCCTCTCGGTGTTCGTCAGCTTCGCCGCCCTCGCCGTGACCGCAGTCCTCCGGGGCGTCCTCGTCTCGCCGCTCGCCGTCCTGTCCGCGCTCGCGACTGCCGCGGCACTGGGGGTGGCTTTCACCGGTGTCGGTGTCGGCGTTTCGGCCGCCGTCCGCTCGACACAGGCTGCCGCAACCCTCGCCTTCGGGCTCTTCCTGCTCGTGTTCTTTCTCTGGTGGCAGGTCCCTGGGGTGGTCGCGTACGTGCTCAACGGTCTCGCCACCCCGCCGGAGCCGCCCGCGTGGGCGCCGGTCTTCCGGTCGCTGAACCCCGTCGCAGCCTACGCCGTCCTCGGAAACACACTCCTCCCCGGGAGCATCAGCACCGGGGTCATCGGCGGGGCGGTCGGCTCGCCCGCACTCGCCATCGGTGTCCTCGCGGGCTGGGCGTCGCTGCCGCCGGTTGTGGGCTATCTGCGCTTTCGCGGTGACGACCTCTGAGCGGCCCACATTAGCCGTCGATGTCGATACCGCGCTCGGCCAGCAGGTCCAGAAACGCCGCCTCATCCAGTTGCGGGACGCCCTCGGCCTCGGCGTCGGTCTGCTTTCTTCGGCCGGGGCTCTCCCCGGCGACGAGGTAGTCCGTGTTCCCCGAGACGCTGCCCGTCGCGGAGCCGCCGTGGCGCTCCACCAACTCCTGGGCCTCACCCCTGGTGAACCGCTCCAGCGCCCCCGTGAATACGAACGTCTCACCGGCAAGCGCCTCACCGCCGCCCGCCCCGGTGGGCTGTGGGTCGACGTGCTCCAGCAGCCCGTCGATGACCGCGGTGTTGTGCTCGCTGGCAAAAAACTCCCGGACCTCCGACGCTACCGTAGGGCCGATATCCTCGACCTCCTGTAACTCGGCCTCGCTCGCCGCTCTGACGGCCCCGAAGGTGCCGAAGGCGTTTGCGAGCGCACGCGCCGTTGTGTCACCGACCTCGGGGATACCCAGCGCCGTCAGAAAGGCCGCCAGCGGGGGCTCGGTCGTCGCCTGGACCGCCTGGACGAGGTTCTCGGCGCTGGTTTCGCCCCACCCCTCCAGCCCCCGGAGGTCCGCAACGGTCAGGTCGTACAGGTCCGGCAGCGACTCGACCAGTCCCGCCGCCACGAGCTGTTCGACCGCCCTCTCGCCCAGCCCCTCGATGTCCAGCGCCTCCCGGCTGGCGTAGTACTCGACCGCCCGCTCGAGCTGTGCGGGACAGGCCAGCCCCCCGGTGCAGAATGCGAGTGGCCCCTCGCGCTCGACCGGCGAGTCACAGGCCGGGCAGGTCTCGGGGAACTCGAAGTGGCCGTCACCGCCGTCGAGTACCTTGACCACGTCGGGGATGACGTCACCGGCCCGCTCGACCCGGACCTCGTCGCCGACGCCGACACCGAGCCGGCGAATCTCCTCGGGATTGTGGAGGCTGGCCCGCGACACCTGGACGCCGCCGACCGAAACCGGGTCCAGGAGCGCAACGGGCGTGAGCCGGCCGGTCCGGCCGACCTGGACGACCACCTCCCGGACCGTCGTCTCGCCGCCACGGGCGGGGAACTTGTAGGCAAAGGCCCACCGCGGGGCCCGTGAGGTGGTCCCCAGCCGGTCGCAGGCGTCGCGGTCATTGACCTTGATAACGACGCCGTCCACCTCGTAGTCTAGTTCGTCGCGGGCGGCCAACAGCCGGTCGCGGTAGTCGATTGCCCCCTCGATGTCGTCGACGAGTGCCGCGCGACCGGTCGTACGCAGCCCCCACGACGGCAGGCGCTCGTAGACCCCGGCACTGGTGGCGAAGTCGGCCGTCGACGCCAGCACCGAGAAGAAAAAGACCGCGAGCGGGCGGTCGGCCACGACCCCCGGGTCGAGCTGCCGGAGTGTCCCGGCCGCGGCGTTGCGGGGGTTGGCGAAGGGCTCCTCGCCGCGCTCGACACGCTCGCGGTTGTACTCCTGGAAGGCCTCCCGGGGCATGTAGACCTCCCCGCGGACGGCGAGGCGGTCCGGGTAGTCCCCGCGCAGCCGCTCGGGCACCGAGGGGACCGTCCGGACCTGCGCGGTCACATCGTCGCCGACCTCGCCGTCCCCGCGGGTGGCCGCCCGCTCGTAGACGCCGCCCTCGTAGACCACCTCGACGGAGAGCCCGTCGAATTTGGGCTCACAGAAGTAGTCGACCTCCCCAACCTCCTCCCGGACCCGCTCGTCGAACGCCCGGACATCCGCCGCGTCGCCGCTCTGGCCGACCGACAGTAGCGGCGCGACGTGGTCGACGGTCTCGAGTTCGTCGACCGGCTCGCCGCCGACCCGACGGGTCGGGCTCCCCTCGCTGTCGAGGCCGAAGGCATCCTCAAGTTCCCGCAGACGGGCAAACAGCGCGTCGTAGGTCCGGTCGCCGATGACCGGGTCGGCGAGCACGTAGTACCGGTGGTCGTGGTACCGGACGGCCGCCCGGAGTCGGTCGGCCTCCTCCTCGGCCTCCTGTTCACTCAGTTCGTCGACCGGCACGAAGTCGGTGTCCGGCGCCTCAACATACGGATTCCCCTCCGGCGGCTCCACCTCGCCCGCGGCCTCGCTCATGCGCACACTAACAGCGGCCGGGCATAGAACCCGTCGGTACGGCGCCGGTCGGACCCGCCCGGCGTGTGCCCGCTACAACCCGGCGACGTCCTCGATGGCGTCGGTGAGTTCGCGAACGGAGTCGACCGTGTGCTCGCCCATATGCCCCACCCGGAAGCTCTCCTCGCTGAGCGAGCCGTAGCCACTCGAGAAGACCATGTCGTACTCCTCGCTGACGGCCTCGATGGTCCCGGCAACGTCCATGCCACGGGTGTTCTCGATACAGGTCACAGTCCGGGACTCGTGCCCGTCCTCGGGGAACAGGTCGAAGTGGTCACGGGCCCAGTCGCGGGTGTACTCGGCCATCTCCCGGTGGCGCCGGTCACGCTGTTGGTGGCCCTCCTCGAGCATGTGTTTCATCTGCGTGCGGTAGGCGAGCATCAGCGGGATGGCGGGCGTCGAGTGGGTCTGGCCTTTCCGGTCGTAGTAGTCCAGACACCGCTGGAAGCCGCCGTACCACGACGCCGACCCCTTCTCGAGTTCCCGCTCGTAGGCGGCGTCGCTGACCGTGCACACGGCCAGCCCAGGGGGCATCGCGAAGGCCTTCTGGGTCGAGGTGAAGATGCAGTCGATATTGTGCCCCTCGATGTCGATGTAGTCGCCGCCGAGACAGGAGATGGCGTCGACGATAAAGTAGGTCTCCGGATAATCACCGAGCAGGTCACCAACCGCCTCCACGGGGTTGCGCACACCCGTCGAGGTTTCGTTCATCACTATCCCGACGGCGTCGTAG
>JBLGCN010000274.1:0-3532 GCA_047617405.1 Natronomonas sp. | reverse complement strand
CGAGGGGGTCCAGGTCGACCTGCGTGCGGTCGTCCCCGCGGAGTTCGGGGGTGCCCTCCAGTACTTTACGGGCAGCCGCGACCACAATGTCGCGCTGCGAAACCGCGCCATCGACCGGGGGCTGAAGATAAACGAGTACGGCGCCTTCGACGTCGCTGAGGTGGCGGACGCGGAGGCCGACCACGCCGCAAACGGCCAGCGGGCCGGCGAGCGGGTCGCCGGTGAGACCGAGACGGGCATATACGAGGCGGTCGACCTGCCGTGGATCCCTCCGGAACTCCGCGAGGGCCGGGGCGAGATCGAGGCCGCCGCCGCCGGCGAGTTGCCCGACCTGGTGACCGTCGAGGGGATGTGTGGCGACCTGCACGTCCACACGGACTGGTCGGACGGCCGCGCGACCCTGGCGTCGATGGTCGCCGGCGCGGAGGCGGCCGGCCACGACTACCTGGCGGTCACCGACCACGCGACCGGCCCGGGGATGGTCGGCGGCGTCGGGTTGGACGACGAGCGCCTCCGCGACCAACTCCCCGCGGTCCGGGAGGCCGACGACGACGCCGATATCGACGTATTCGCCGGTGTCGAGGCAAACATCGGCGCGGACGGGCGTGTCTCCGTCGACAACGGCCTGCTTGCGGACCTTGACCTGGTCGTCGCCTCCCCCCACGCCGCGCTGGACGGGGACGGGACCGACCGGCTGGTGGCGGCCTGTGAGCACGCTGCCGTCGACGTTATCGGGCATCCGACCGGCCGCCGACTCAACCAGCGGGCGGGGATGGACATCGATATCGACCGGCTGGCGGCGGTCGCCGCCGAGACCGACACGGCACTGGAGGTCAACGCCAGCCCCCGCCGGCTGGACCTCAGCGGGGAGATGGTCCGGGCGGCCGTCGACGCCGGCGCGACTGTCGTGGTCAACACCGACGCCCATCACCCTGACGCGTACGACGCCCTGCGCTATGGCGTCCACACGGCCCGCCGTGGCTGGGCCGGGCCTGACCAGGTGCTCAACACGCGGGCCGCCGACGGGGTCCGTGCGTTTCTCTGACCTGTCATGCGACTGCTCACCGACGCCATGCTCGGGACGCTCACCACCTACCTGCGCTTTGCCGGCCACGACACCGCCTACACGCCCGAGGAGAGGGTCGAGGCCGACGACGCAGTCCTCGAACTGGCCGACCGCGAGAGCCGCCGACTCGTCACGCGTGACCGTGACCTCGCGGCCCGCGTCACGGGACGCTACCCGCTGACCGCGCACGACGTCGAGGCCCAGCTCACGGCACTCGTGACACAGGGGCTTACCCTCTCGGCCCCCGCGGAGCCGACGCGGTGTGGCTCGTGTAACGGCCGGCTGGAGCGGGTGCCGGGGGGCGAGCCCACACCCGAGTACGCCCCCACAGCGGTATCAGGCGACAGCGCGGCCGGCCCGGTCCGGGTGTGGCGGTGTGTCGACTGTGGCCAGCACTTCTGGAAGGGGAGTCACTGGGAACGGATGGCGGAGACGCTCACACACCTGTAGCTCAGAAGGTGGAGAGTTCGCCCTCGATGACCCGCTCGGTGACTGACGTGACGTCGGCGAGTTCACGGTCGATGGCCGCCTCGACATCCCCCCGAACGTCCCCCACCTCGACGCCCGCCTCGGTGAGGAGTTCGGCGTCGGCGACGTGGGGCTGGTCGATCGGCTCGCCGATCTGGCTGAGGAGCCGAACCTGGAGCTGGCGGACCCCCCCGACCTCCTCGACAGCCGCCTCCGCGATCTCCGTGGAGAGGAGGTTGTAGATCTTGCCGATATGGTTGACGGGGTTCTTCCCGCTGGTGGCCTCCATGCTCATCGGGCGGTTGGGGGTGATGAGGCCGTTTGCGCGGTTGCCACGGCCGACCGAGCCGTCGTCGCCCTGCTCGGCGCTCGTTCCCGTGGTAGTGAGGTAGACCGACCCCTCCTCGTAGTCGTCGGCGGTGTTGACGTGGACCGTCACGTCGCGGTCGGTGTACTCGCCGGCCAGGTCGCGGACGTACCCGCTGACGCCGTCGACCGCCCGGCGGTAGGCCGGCATGTCCGGGACGTGCTCGTCGACCATCGCAACCGCGACGGTGACGTCGATATGGTTGCCCTCGCGTTTGCCCATCACCTTCACGTCCTGGCCGACCTCGGGGTTGTCCGCGGCGTACTCGGTGACCAGGCGGCGTTCGGTGTTGTAGACGACCCGTTCGGTCTCGGTCAGCGGCGCGTGACCGACGCCGTAGCTGGTGTCGTTCGCCATCGGGACGGCCTCGTCCTCGCCGAAGACGGTCTGGAGGTCGCCGCTGCCCTCCCCCAGGTCCACGTCGACCACCACGTCCGACCCGACATCGAGGTTCGGAAGCGTCTCGTCGAGGTACTCCCGGGCCGTCTCCAGCGCAATAGCCTCGGCCGGAATCCGCTCGCCCTGGTACTCCTTTGTCGCGCGGCCGACGACGAGCAGATAGATAGGCTCGAGCACCTCGCCGCCGCCGAAGGCGGGGGCGGCGGTGCCCGCGACGAGCTGGGTTTCGTCGGTGTTGAAGTGGAGGACGGTGCCAAAGCGGTCGAGATACGTGCGTGCGAGCGCTCGGGCGACGCTCTCGGCGACCCCGTCACAGACCGAGTCGGGGTGGCCCACCCCCTTTCGTTCGACGATCTCGATCCCCTGGTCAGCGACCGCCTGCCCCGCCGCGGGCTCGACGTGGATGTTCCGCTCGGTCATCGTCTTTCCCGTTTGAAACCACCCGGTCTATAGCTTACGGAGTCCACACCGCCGAGCCCGCCGCTCCGGGCGACCGGGGGGTCAGGCGTCGGCCCCGTCCGCTGACTCGAGTAACAGGCCGAGATAGGAGGTCCGGATCCCCGCTGTCGGGTCGAGTTCCAGCCGCTCGAGCAGCGCCGTGGCCCCCTCGCGGGCGGTTTCGACCTCGGCCTCGGCCGAAACCTCGGTCTCGACCTCGACGAACGCTCCGAGCCCCTCGACCGCGTCGAGTGTGACAGTGTAGTCATCGACCCGGTAGCGCTCACGTGCCTTCTCGACCGTGGCCGCCGGCGTGAACCCGAGCCCGTCGAGCGCCGCCCGTATCGCGTCCGGGTCCCCTACAGGGGTCTCCGCCTCCTCGCGGGTCTTCGACTCGCGTTCGACGAGCGGACCCTTGTAGGTGAGTCGTGTCTCGGTCTCTCCGGGTCGGTCCGTCCCCTCGTGACCCTCAATAGCGGTCTCCTCGCGGACCCGTAGCGCCTCGTCGGTCTCGGCAAAGTCGCGGTGTGGGGCGTCGTAGTAGGTGTCGACCTGGCGGACCCGCCCGACACGGGTCGCCCCCAGCGTGTCGAGCCGGTCACGGACGGCACCGTGGTCGGCCTGGACTTTCAGTTCGACCTCGTACATGGGTGCTGGAGGCCCCGGAGGGGCTAAACACCGGCGGTCACAGACCGGGGTGTGGGGCGTCCGCGGCCCGAAGCGGTGTCCTTAAGAGTGCAACGACTGACCCAAAGGTATGAGCGATGACCCCGAGTCCGAGGAGGCCGAGGCGG
>JBLGCN010000273.1:0-3556 GCA_047617405.1 Natronomonas sp. | reverse complement strand
TCGAGAAGCCGTTGAAGACAACTGTCCGCTCGCGCATCCCCGGCAGGGTGGCGATGGAGGTGTGGTCGTGCTCGTAGGTCAACTCGGCGTAGATCTCGTCGGAGAGGACAAACAGGTCGTGTTCGCGGGCGAAGTCGGCGACCTCCTCGAGTTCCCCGCGGGTCATCGTCGCGCCGGTCGGGTTGTTCGGGTAGCAGTACATCAGGGCATCGGCCGCCGCTGCCCCCGCCCGTTCGAGGCGCTCGTAGGTGAGTTTGAACTCGTCTGCCGGACGGGTGGGGACGGCACAGACCTCCCCGCCGGCAAAGGTCACCGCCGGGACGTAGGAGACGTAGGTCGGCTGGGCGACGGCGACCGTGTCGCCGGGGTTGACCAGCGCCCGGCAGGCGAGGTCGAGTCCCTCGCTTGCACCCGCTGTGACGAGCACCTCCCCGTCGGGGTCGTAGTCCAGCCCGTAACGCTCGCGGGCGTCGTCGGCGATCACCTCCCGGAGTTCGCGACGCCCGCGGTTTGCCGTGTAGGAGGTCTTTCCCTGCTCCAGTGACGTGATCGCCGCCTCCCGGGCCGCCCACGGGGCCGAGAAGTCAGGCTCACCCACGCCCAGCGAGATGATATTGTCCTTCTCCTCGGCGAGTTCGAAAAACCGGCGGATCCCCGACGGGGGGACCCGGTCGACGCGGTCGGCCGGCTTCATGGGGAGACGGAGAGTCGGTCGTCGTCGTGACCGTCGCCGAACTCGATACCCTGTTTTTTGTAGGTATCCATCACATAGTGGGTGACGGTCTGGGTGATCTCGGGGACCGGCGCCACCTTCTCCGAGATGAACGAGGAGACCTCGCTCATCGACTCCCCCCTGACCTCCATCAGAAGGTCGTAGTCGCCGCTGACGAGGTGTAGCGACTCGACGTTGGGGAATTTGGCGACGCGCTCAGCCACCTCGTTGTAGCTGGTCTCACGGTCCAGGGTGACGTTGAGTTCGACAGCCGCCCGGACCGGTTCGTCCTCGACACGGTCCCAGTCGACGACCGCCCGGAACCCTCTGATCACACCGCTGTCCTCCAGTTCGGCGATGACCTCCTCGACCTCGGCCTCTGCCAGGCCCGTCTGGCGCGCGATATCCTCGGCCGAGGTCCGGGCGTCGGCCCGCAGAATCCCAAGCACGTCGCTGTGACTGCTCATACCTGTACGGGCCGTAGCGCGAACAAAATCCTGTCGGTCCGGCGGCCTGCTGAACACACACTGCGGCCCTTGCACTCAGTCGCGTTGACCGAGGGCCACGACAGTGGGGGTCACTCCGGAGGTGAACGCGGAACCGTCACCGGGTCGGGAGGACGGAGCGGGGGTGTCCGGGCTGTGTCGTCTCCGACCAGTCCCGCCCGAGGACACGGCTCCGGGCCGAGCGGCGGCCGAGAGTGTAGCGACTGAAGACCCCGGGGGACCTACGCTGGGCGTGAACTACGTACTCTGGGCGCTCGTCGGTATGGCGAGCTACACGATGGTCGCGCCGCTGATGAAGGTCGCGCTGACAGACGTACCCAGCGACGTGGCCGTGTTGCTCTCGAATCTCATCCTCGTGGCCGTCGCGGGCGGGCTCGTCGTCGTCTCGGACACCAATGTGTCGGGCTTTCTGACCCACTCGAAGGTCCCCTACGTCTACACCGCCGGGCTCTTTCTCGCGGTGGGGATCCTCGCGTACTACCGGGCGCTCTCGCTGGGCCCGGTGAGCGTCGTTGTCCCCGTCTTTGCCATGTTCATCGTCACGAGTTCGGCGGCCGGCGTCGTCCTGCTCGACGAGACGCTGACACTCCGGCGCGGGGCCGGTATCGCCCTGGCCATCGTCGCGGTGTATCTGACCGCAACAGGGTGACCCGCACAGGCCCGGGCCAGCGTCACGCTGAAACCTGATGCGTCCGAAAGCCGGGTATGGTTGCACTCGATTCCGAGGACGTTCTGGAGCGCGGCGACGAAGCACCGAACTTCGAACTGCCCGGGACCGACGGCGAACGCCACACGCTCGCGGACTTTGCCGACCACGAGGCGTTGCTCGTGGTGTTCACCTGTAACCACTGCCCCTACGCGAAGGCGAAATTCGACGAACTGAACCGGCTCGCCGGCGAGTACGATGAGGTTGCCGTCGTCGGTATCAACCCGAACGACGACGAGGAGTACCCCGAGGACTCCTTCGAGAGGATGCGGGAGTACGTCGAGCGCGGCGAGGTCGGGTACGACGCCTACCTTCGTGACGAGAGCCAGGAGGTCGCGGCCGCCTACGGGGCGGTCTGTACGCCCGACCCGTTTCTCTTCGAGCGGACAGACGGGGGCTTCCGGCTGGCCTACCACGGCCGGCTCGACGACGCGCTCAACCCCGATGACGACCCCACCGAACGCGAGATGAGAGGGCACATCGAGACGCTGCTGGCCGGCGGGGAGGTCACCGCCGAGTTCGAGCCCTCCCGGGGCTGCTCGGTCAAATGGACCTCCGGCAACGAACCCGACTACGCCGGGTGAGGGCCGAGGCGATGCGGGACGGACCCTACCCGTGGAGACCCAGTTAGCTCAGCCCTGTGGCGATGGCGGGGCCGTCGTCGGTGCGGTCCTCGTTTGGACCGTCCCGGTTATGAGTTCGGGGGCCGTTTCCGGTCCGCCGCCTCCCTCTCGGTCGTCGGCCGACCGCCCAGTTGGCCCGGGTAGCCTCCCCCACAACTCAACACTGTGACCGGCGGGTGTTGGTTCTCGTTGAAATTTGCGTGTCAGTGCCAACTACGCGGGAGCCGCGTTCCACACCGGGCCAGGATTTAGTTCGGGGGCGTCCAACACCGAGTATGGACCCTGAGGCGGTGTTCGGACGCGAGGACCCGGTGGTCGGGATGGTCCACCTATCGGCCCTGCCCGGCGCCCCGGGCTACGAGGGTGATAGAGAGACCATCCGAGAGCGAGCGCGCGCCGACGCAGCCGCCCTCGTGGACGGCGGCTGTGACAGCCTCCTGTTCGAGAACTACGGCGACACACCCTACCACCCGGAGTCGGTCCCGGCACACACCGTCGCGGAACTCACGGCGGCCGTCGCAGCTGTCACGGCCGAGGTCGACCGCCCACACGGTGTGAACGTCCTCAGAAACGACGCCGAGGCCGCCCTCTCGGTGTCGGCGGCCACCGGCGGCGCGTTCGTCCGTGTGAACGTCCACACCGGGACCCGCGCGACCGACCAGGGGCTGCTCGAGGGCAGTGCACACGAGACCCTCCGGCTCCGCGAGCGACTCGGGACAGACGTGGCCGTCCTTGCCGACGTGGCGGTCAAACACTCCGGGGCAGTTGCCGACCGTGCCCTCGCGCGGCTGGCCCGGGAAACGGTCGACCGGGGGGTGGCTGACGGGCTCGTCGTCTCGGGCTCGGCGACCGGCGAGCCGGCAGCCGACGACCGGCTTCGGGCGGTCCTCGACGGCCGGGACGACGCCACTCGCACGGTGCCCGTCCTCGTGGGCAGCGGTGTGACGCCCGGAAACGCCGGTGCGCTCCTCCGGGTCGCCGACGGTCTCATCGTCGGGACGGCGCTAAA
>JBLGCN010000272.1:0-3559 GCA_047617405.1 Natronomonas sp. | reverse complement strand
CCTGATGGAGATGGCGTAGCCGGGCGCTCCGTCCGGAACCGACGGGGCTCGACCACCTGCCCTGAGTCGCTCGCGTGAACCCCTCGCGGATGTCGCCGCCGACAGCCTGCCGACCGCGGAGTAGCCCCACGCTCCTGCAAACGGCTTCAGGCCGAGACTCCACATCAGAGGGACCGGGTCATCCGGACAGGTGGCCGGTGTCGGTATCACAGCGGGCAGTGCCGTCTGTCGCTCGCCGAACTGTTGTTGTGGCAGTGCGCGCCGTGAAACACCACCGGCTGGGTGTACACCACGCAGGAAAACGCAAGCCCACGGTAGCACGCCCACCTGCGGTTGGAGACCGCTAGACGGTGGCGCGGCGGCAGTACCCCCTCTGTCTGCCTGTGCCGGTCCGCCACGGACAGGCGGTGGAATAATACCGGAGCCGGGAGACCATCGGGTGGTGGTTCACAGTGAGTGAGTTACTATCGAGCAAGACAGCCGTGATCACCGGTGCAATGAGCGGGAACGGGCGTGCGACCGCCAGGCGCTTTGCGGACCACGGGGCGGACGTGGTCGTCGCGGATATCCGTGAGGAGCCCCGAGAGGCGACGGTTCCGACCCACAGGCTGGTCGAGGAGGAGACGGACGCGCGAGCGACGTACGTCGAGTGTGACGTGACGAGCAGAGACGACCTGGTGGCGGCGATGGATGCGGCCGAGACGTTTGGCGGCGTGGACGTGATGGTGAACAACGCGGGGGTCTTCCGGGACGAGGAGTTTCTCTCGGTGTCGGAGGCGGAGTTCGACCAGCTGGTCGACATCAACGTCAAAGGTGTATTCTTCGGGACGCAGGTAGCCGCCAAGCGAATGCTGGAGAACGGTGGTGGGTCGGTCATCAACCTCTCCAGTGTGGCCGGGCTCACGGGGACGGGCGGACACGTCAGCTACTGCACGTCAAAGGGCGCGGTCCGGCTGTTGACCTACTCGACGGCCGACGCGCTCGGGCCGGAGGGTATCCGGGTCAACGCGATTCACCCCGGCGTTATCGAGACGGCGATGACAACCGAGGACGTGCCCATCGTCGGCACCGAGGGGGGCGAAGCCTACCTGGAGACGATCCCGAGCCGCCGGTTCGGGGAGCCGAAGGACGTCGCAGACGCCGCCCTGTTCCTCGCCAGCGACCTGAGTTCGTACGTGAACGGTGAGTCACTCGTGGTAGACGGGGGGCTGACGAACACCGGGTAGCGGGGTCGCCTGCCCCGGCGACCACGCTGTCACGGTCACAGACGCCGAACTCGGGTGCGGGGGCAGCCTGTGCGTGGCACGCCCGCCGAGAGCGCTCGGCCGCCGAAAGCCGCGACGGCAGGCGGTCGGACACGGCCGCGTCGCAGCCGCCGGAGCTGGACCGGCCCGGCTGCTCACCCGGTTCCGGCGTCGGTCACGGTGACCGGGACACTGGCGTTGAGCAACACCGACTGCGCGGTGCTCCCGAGCAACACCTTCCCGACAGGGCTCCGTTTTCGCCCACACAGCACGATCCGGTCGGCACCGACCTCCTCGGCCACCTCCACGACCCCCGTTGCCGGCTCGGCGACCGTGCGGTGTCTCTCCACGGTGACCCCCGCCTCCTCCAGCAGCTCCACCGCCTTCGACACACTGTCCGGGAAGTCCTCCTCGTCGTACCACTCCTCCGAGCTGACTGTCCTGCTGTCGACGCTTGAAACCTCGATATCCTCGTGAACGTTCAGGACCGTGACACGGACCTCCTCGGCCGCACACGGCTGTGCGGCGACAACTTCCACGGCTGCGACTGCGTGCTCCGGGTCATCGTCTACCGGAATGAGCACGTGCATATCCGGTAGGGACCGCCCGGACTGGATTATACTTTCTCATTGACGGAGTGATAGGTTCCGGCGACCGTCCGCGGGCGGACCCACGTTGCTCCGGGCCCCACAGACCGGTGTCACGGGTGAGCTACCCCGGCGTGTCGGTCCACAGAAAAACTCCGAACAGGATGTGCGCTGGAGGGAGCGGCCGGGGCACAGCTCATCCCACACCAGGGTATGTAACGCTTCGGTGCGTCTTGGGCTCATGGACGTCGACGAGCACACGGAGGACGTGCTACAGGTCCTCGCACACGGGCGGTCGAACAGTCACCATCTCTGCCAACAGACCGGCCGCGGCGAGCAGGCCGTTGCAGAGACGCTCGCTGCGTGCAGCGCGGCCGGACTGGTCACCGAGGTTGACCGCGACCTCTACCAGATCACGTCGGCGGGCGTCGACCAGCTCGACCGCGACTACCCTGCCGAGGCCGGGTTTCTCCAGGAGACCGGTCTCATTCACGACGCGCCGACGATCAAGACGGTCCGGCTGCGAGGCGACCGCGGTCTCGTCGAGGTGCAGGTCGACGACGACTCGGTCGCAGACCTCGCAGACACTGTTGTACACGTTCTCAGCGATACGCACGGGGATATCGAACCGCTCCGGGCGGCGCTGCGCCAGGCCGGGGTAAACGTCGGCGAGGATAGGTCGCCCAGATAAACACACACCACGCCGGCCGGGCCTCCTGCGACGTGACCCGTACCATACAACGGTCACGTGGCGCGTCGGGGGGAACGCACCCGTCTCACCCCGTGTGCAGGTCGCCCTCGGTGTTGCCAGCCTGAGCGGGTTGTGCAACCCCTTCGCCGGCGCTGGCGGGTTCGAGACCAGCGGAGTCCGAACGGGGTGTGGGGCAGTTCGGACCTATCTGGTCGAACCGTATCGAGCCCACAGTCGTCGGTCAGAGCCGGCTGTGCCGGGTGACTACTCGGGCAGGTCCGCCTCGGAAAACTCGGCCGTGAGTATCGCGTGCGAGTACTCACACGCCTCGTGCCGGACCTGCTTGACCTCCTCGTAGGCGGGGTCCTCGTACCACGCACGGGCATCCTCGACCGACGGGAACTCGACAACGACCGTCATATTGTGGTCCCACTCCCCCTCGACCACATCGGGGTCGCTGTTCCAGATGGTCAACGTGCCGCTGTGGTCGTCGACTACCTCGCCTGCCGCTGGCAGATACTCCTCCAGGTAGCGGTCCCAGTCGGTGATCTCCTCCACGAAGATGGCGTACCCCTTGCGCGAGGCGTCTGTCTCTGTTGACATGCCACCGTCCGCTACACCGGATATCGTGTTAAACGTTAGCAGACGACTGGCCGCGCGAACGGCCGGGTGCGCGGTCACCGGCAGTGAGTGAGTCGTCGCCGGCGAGAGCGCTTCCTCGCTGGATTATCACTGGCGATACTGTGTGCCGGTTTATATAGCTCGCTCCCGTAGGTGAGACATGAGCGGACCTCAGGATATCAGTATTCTAGCTGTGGGTGCGGAGTCGGGTCAGGTGGCATTCGAGCGTGAACTGCGTCATACGGCGGGCGGGCAGTTTCACGTCGGGAGTGCAAGCAGTGCCGACGACGCCCTATCGGAGCTTGCCGCTGCTGAGTTCGACTGTGTCGTCTCCGCGTACGACCTGCCCGGGCGAGACGGCGTCGAGTTCCTCAGACTCGTTCGTGAGAACCAGGGGGACCTCCCGTTCGTCCTGG
>JBLGCN010000271.1:0-3568 GCA_047617405.1 Natronomonas sp. | reverse complement strand
GAGTTGCGGTCCTCGATGAACTGCAGCGCCTCGGCCGCGTCCTCAAGGTCGAACTCGTGGCCGACGACGACCTCGAGGTCGCCGCCCGCGAACCCCTCGTTCAGCGGCCCGACCGCCTCCAGCACCCGACCCGGCGCCTTCACCATCCCGCGGCCGAGGTGGTAGCCGTAGACGGTGTAGTTGTTGAACAGCAGTTCGCCGGTGTCGAGCTGTCCCGGTCGGCCCGAGGCTGCGCCGTAACAGACAATCCGGCCGAACTCCCGCAGCGCCTCGAGACTCCGGCTGCTGGTCTCGCCGCCGACCCCGTCGAGCACCAGGTCCAGCCCCTCGCCGTCAGTGATTTCCTCGACCGCCTCGACAAAGTCCGTCTCGGTGTAGTTGACCGGGTGGTCACAGCCCAGGTCGGCGGCGAGGCCTAGCTTCTCCTGGGTCGAGGCGGTGCCGAAGACCTCGCTCCCGGCATTGGCCGCAAGCTGGACGGCGGCGGTGCCAACCCCGCCGGCGGCCGCGTGGACTAGGACACGCTCACCCTCCTCCAGACCGCCCCACTCGAACAGGCAGTTGTGGGCGGTCAGAAACTGGACCGGGACGCCGGCGGCCTCCGCGAAGGACATCCCCTTCGGGGCGTCGAGCAACCCGCCCGCGCTGGCCAGGGCGTACTCCGCGAAGGCGCCGCCGTCGGCAAAGCCCATCACCCGGTCACCGACCTCGCCGTCCGCGCCCTCGCCGACAGCGTCGACGACGCCCGCGACCTCCATCCCCGCGACGTACGGCGGCTCCGGGCCGCGCTGGTAGTGGCCGCGTCGCTGCATGATGTCCGCGAAGTTGATCCCCGCTGCCCGTACCTCGACCCGGAGCTGTCCCGGGCCGGGCTCCGGCCGTTCCCGGTCTGTCACCTCGACGACACTACTGTCGCCGAAGTCGGTCACCTCAATTGCTTGCATACTCACATGAGGGGGGCGCCAGGGTATAAATCCGCCCGACTCGCCCGTCACCCCCGTACCGCTCGGAGGTACGCCCCCCGCAGGGCGGCCCGAACCCCGGTATCCCGGAGGCCTGAAATACCCCCGGCCGGTCAGACACGTCCATGGGTGAACCCCCCACAGAGTGGGACGCGGTCCTCTTCGACATCGGCGGCGTGGTCGTCAGTCTGCCGTCGATCCGCGCCGGCTACGTCGACTATGTCGAACAGTTTGCCGCCGAGCGGGGACTCGACCCCGAACAGGCACTCGATGCGTGGCGCAACCGCCTCGGCGAGCATCTCAAGGCCGCCGAGGGCCGGGCGTACCGCTCGGCGATGGCAGGGTACCGGAAGGCCTTCGAGCACATCGCCGACACCGACCTCGAGGACTCGGAGTGGCGCCCGGGCTTCGAGCGGACGCTCCGGGCCACCCGGGAGTTGGAGCCAAACGCCGCCGGCACCATCCACGGGCTCGACGACGCCGGGCTCTATCTGGGGGTCGTCTCCGACATCGACACCGCCGAGGCCCACCGGATGCTCGAGGGCCAGGGCCTCGATAGTGCCTTCGAGGGCATCACGACCTCCGAGGCGGTCGGCTACAAGAAGCCCGACGACCGGATGTTCGAGGACGCCCTCTCGAAGGCAGCGGAGTACGGGGTCGACCCGGCCCGGTCGCTGATGGTCGGTGACCGGTACGAACACGATATGCAGGGGGGAACAGAGGCAGGACTGTGGACGGCTGCCTACGGCGGCACGGCCGCCGAGAACGCCGGCACCCCGGACGGGAGCTATCGCGTCGACGACGAGTACGTCGACTTTGTCGTCGACGACCTCGCAGCCATCCTCGACATCGTCGGCGTCGACGGCGGGTGAACTCCCCGTGTGGCGGCCGACGCCTACTTTAGCAGGTCGTACTCGCGGTCCTCGTGCTGGACCGAGATCCACTTTGGCTCGACCAGTTCGTCCATCACCCACTCGCCGTTGTACCGGCCCAGCCCCGACTCCTTCAGGCCGCCAAACGGGGCGTTTGGCTCGTCCTGGATCGGGTGGTCGTTGATGTGGACCATCCCGGACTCGACCTGATTTGCGAGTTCGCGAGCGCGGTCGAGGTCGCGACACTGGACAGCCGCGGCCAGGCCGTACTCGGTGTCGTTGGCGACCTCGATAGCCGCCTCGGCTGAGGGGACCTCGATCACGGGGGCGATGGGGCCAAAGTGCTCGTTACAGGAGGCGGCCATCTCGTTGGTGGCGCCGGAGAGGACCGTCGGCTCGAAGAACAGCCCCTCGGCCTCGCCGCCGGTCTCGAGTGTTGCCCCCTCGTCGACGGTCTGTTGGACATAGGAGCGCAGCCCGTCGCGCTGGCTCTCGTTGACGACCGGACCAAAGTCGACGCCCTCCTCGGCGGGGTCACCGACGGTCAGTGACTCGGCGTGCTCGACGAGTCGGTCGACGTACTCGTCGTAGACCTCCTCGTGGACGATATGACGGTTGATAGAGATGCAGACCTGGCCCTGGTGGGTGAAGGAGCCGACGGCGCCGACCTTTGCGGCCTGCTCGATGTCGACGTCGGCGGTGACGACATTGGGGCCGTTGCCCCCGAGTTCGAGCGCCGGCTGGGCGATACTCTCGCCGGCCCGGCCGGCGACCCGCTTGCCGACGGCCGTCGACCCGGTGAAGGAGATAGTCCGTGGGACCGGGTGACCGGCCATCCGGTCGCCGACCTCGGAGCCACGGCCGGTGACGACGTTGACCACGCCGTCCGGGAGGCCGACCTCGTCGGCGAGTGCTGCCAGCCACAGCCCGCCGCTGATCGGCGTGTCCGAGGCGGGTTTGACGACCACCGTGTTGCCGAGTACCAGCGCCGGGGCGAGTGCCCGCGTGGTCAGGTGGAGGGGGTAGTTCCACGGCGAGATGACGCCGACGACCCCGACCGGCTCGTGGACGATGTGGTTTTTCTTCCCGTCAAAGAACGGGGAGTCACGCACCTCCTCGCCGGGGGCCTCGAGTTCGAGGGCGGTCTGGAAGTCAACCATCGAGATGGTGGCCTCCTGACCGGCCTTGCCGCTGGTGCTGCCACCCTCACGGACCAGGAAATCGACGACCTCCTCGAAGCGGGTCTCGAAGGCCTCGAGAAACGCACCGACGAGTTCGACCCGCCGCTCGCGGCCCATCGCCTCCCACTCGGGCTGGGCCGCGTCGGCGGCCGCGTAGGCGGCGTCGACGTCGGCCTCGGTCGCCGCCGGCACCTCCGCGATCGTCTCCCGGGTCGCGGGGTTCTCGACCGGCAGCGTCTCGCCGCCTGCTGCTTCGACCCACTCGCCGTCGACGTAGAGCCGACTCCAGTCTGTCTCGGCCTCGTCCGCGTGTGTTGCCATCGGTCAACTAAGCGGGGGAAGCCGCAAAACAGTTCGGCTTCGACTGGCCGACACGCCGCTCAGAGCAGGCTCGTGAACACCAGCAGCGGGATGACAAACATGATGACGAACAGCACGGTAATCACGACCCCGTAGCCGACAGCGGTCAACAGCCCTGTCCGCACTGCCGGGTGGTCGAACCTCGCGAGCGGGTTGTCCATACACGAACATCCGGACGGGCCGGCTTAAATGA
>JBLGCN010000270.1:0-3575 GCA_047617405.1 Natronomonas sp. | reverse complement strand
CCGAAGGTGACGGACGTGACCTCGGTCCCGAACTCGATGTCCGGCCGGAGGTCGAGGTGGTCGGCGACGAACCTGAGATACTCCAGCACCTCCGGCTGTCGGGGGTAACGCTCGGACCACTGCCACCCCTCCATGATCTCCTCGTTGAACGAGTAACAGTAGATGTGGCTCTCGCTGTCACAGCGCGCGCCGGGGTACCGGTTGTAGTACCACGTCCCGCCGACGTCGTCGGCCTTCTCGACCATCTTCACCGACAGCCCCAGTTCGTCTCGCAGCCGGTAGAGTTGGTACAGCCCCGAAAACCCTGCTCCAACGACAACAGCGTCGTAGTCCGCGTCGGCCGCGGCACGTGAGCCATTACCGTTTATTCTGTCACGTTGTCGTGCCACGACCGAGTAAGTAAAAACCTGCGCCGATGTCGTCAGCCGCGACACCGCTGACAGTGGTCGGTCTCCCGGGCAACGCCGATCGACTTGCAGTCCCGGCACGTCGGACTCCCACAGTCAGCACACTCGAACCCCTCGGCCGCGTCGCCGGTTGGGGCGCTGTTCGTGACGACCGTGCTACCGCATATATGACACTTCTGCGTCACGCAACAGGTTCGACGCAACGACGTATAAACGCTTGGCCGGGCTATCCCGTCGCGTTTCGCCAGCGGCTGTGGGGCTGATAGAACAGACTGTGCCTGTCGTCGCCGGCCGGAGGGGACCGCTCCCGTCCCGGGCCGACCATCACGGTCGAGTCAGCCCTCACACACCGGTGGCCGCCGGACGAACCGGCAGTCGGACTAATCGCGACCCTCGAGGGCAGCAATGACGTCGTCGAGGATGATCCGGCCGGTCGCCCGGTCTAGCGGGTCGTTCTGGTTCCCACAGTCCTCCGACATCACACACAGCGGACAGCCCCGGCGCTGCCCGCAGTCACACTCGGCGATGTGCTCGCGTGTCCGCCTCACAATGGTCTCGAAGTGCTCGTAGATGGACTGGGTGAACCCGATACCGCCGTCGATCCCGTCGTGCACGAACCACACCGGGCCCGGGATACGCTCGTCGTGGTGTTCCGGCATCGACAACCCGCCGATGTCGTTGTTGTCGATGAGGAGCTCAAGCGGCGCTAGCTGGATCACACCGTGTTCGGCGGCGTGGATACCACCCCCGTACGTG
Source organism: Natronomonas sp. (assembly GCA_047617405.1). GTDB lineage: Archaea > Halobacteriota > Halobacteria > Halobacteriales > Haloarculaceae > Salinirussus. Next base: position 2,412 of record JBLGCN010000270.1, on the reverse strand, counting down.
TACCGTTTCTCGCCCTCCGGCACGAGCGGGTCCCGGCCTGCCCGGTCTGTGGGTTCGAGCAACGGCTCGTCCAGCTGGTCGACGGTCGTCTCGATGTGGTCCGGCGGCAACGACACCCACAGCAGGTCGGTGTGCAGCGTCATCGGTGGCGACCCTGTGGGAAGCGGGCCTTCAACCAACTCGCCCGTGTTGATATCCCGGACGATATACTCGTTGTAGGTGACGTTCACCGTGCCCTGCCCGAAGTACAGGTCGACCTCACCGCCGAGTGACTGGTGCTCCCGGGGCTGTAGGTTGCCGATCGACTTCTGTGAGAGGGTCTGTGTGTACAGCCCGGTGCTCGTCTCCTCGACGTGGATCCGAGGGACGGTGCTGTCCCGCACCACATCCACGACTTCATACTGCTGGCCGGCGTGCAGAAACAGCGCGCCCTCGTGGTAGTCCCGGTGTGCCCGCTCCGGTGCGACCGGGTCATGGTCGATCTCGCCGCGCTCGCACACGACGACGTACTCGGTGTCACCGGCTCCGTACATCGAGATCCGGGACTGTGGGCGTGGGTCGCCCGTGTACACGACACCGCCCAGGGAGTCGAGCTGGCTGGCGGGTTCGAGCGCCCCGGCGTCCTGCCACATCCCGACAGTGCCCGCGAGCCGGTCGTGCCCGCCGAGGAACTCGGCGTCGTCGTCGGTGAGCGGGAAGTCCGCGGCCGCCGCGAGCACGTGGTCGGCGTACACGCTGGCGTTGTCCACGGAGACAACCGCGTCCTCGACGGACCCCGAAAAGAGATACTCCGGGTTGTCCAGGATGTATGCGTCCATGGCGTCGGTGCTGCCGACCATCACCGACAGCGCGTCGGACTCGCCGCGGCCCGCCCGCCCGACCTGCTGCCAGAAGCTCTGTTTGGTCCCCGGGTAGCCGCTGGTGACCGTCGCGTCGACGCTGCCGATGTCGATCCCGAGTTCCAGCGCGTTCGTCGAGGCGACGGCGTCCACCTGCCCGGCTTTCAGCATATTCTCGACCCCACGGCGTGTGCGCTTGCCCAGCCCGGCGTGGTAGGCCTTTGCGTCCACGTCGCCCGACAGGCTGTGTGAGTCGGCCGCGGTTGTGACCTGTTTGGCGGCGATCTCCGTGCCCTGTCGCGCCGAGCAGAACTGCAGGGTCTGGATGTCGTTCACCCCGAGATGTGCAGTCACCTTCGCGGCCTCCGACCCTGTCGAGCGCCGGGCGTCCTCGAAGTCTGACAGCTGGTCACGGTCCGTGCCGGGGGCGTCCCCGTCGGCCTGGGGCTGGTGCCCGGAGACCTGGTCCCAGTCGACCGGCGGCTCCCACAGGACGACATCGCGCTGGCCACGCGGGCTGCCGTCCTCGTCGACCACGCTGAACTCCAGCCCGGTGAGCCGGCGGGCGTGCGCCGCCGGGTTCCCGATAGTGGCGGTGGTCATCGAGAACTGCGGGTGAGCGTCGTAGTGGTCGGCGACACGGCGGAGTCGACGGAGGATCCACGCGACGTGTGTCCCCGTCACCCCGGCGTACTCGTGGGCCTCGTCGACGACTACCAGCTCCAGGTTCTTGTAGAAGCGCACCCACCCCGAATCGCGGGCGTGTCGCGGGAGATACTCGTTCAGCCCCGCGGGGTTTGTGATGATGAGATTACACTCCTCGCGGATGCGGCGCTTCCGGTCGGAGGGGGTGTCCCCGTCGTACACCCCAACGGAGATGTCGAGCCCCCAGTCCTCGCGGAGCTTCGTGTTCAGCTCCTGCTCCTGGTCGCGGCTGAGCGCCTTCATCGGGTACAGACAGAGCGCGGTTGCCCGGTCGTCGTCGATGTGGTTGCGGGCGGCTTGTAGCGCGTAGACCCAGGTCTTCCCGCTCGAGGTGGAGGTGGTGGTGACGACGTTGTCACCGTCCTCAAGCTTGCGGAGGGCCTCGGCCTGGTGGGTAAACAGGTCGTAGCCGAGCTCGTCGGCAAGGGGGGACCGGAGCACGTCGGCGGCTGGAACCGTCTCGGCCGGCTCAGGCGGGAGCCGCCGGCTCTCGACGATCTGGTCCTGGTAGTCCGGGAAAGACGTCTCAAGCGCCTCGTCGGAGAGGACGGTCTGCCGGGCGCCGGCGGTGACGGTCGCCGCGTCACCGCCACCGTCGGTGGCAGGGTCGCCGGCTGTGCCCTCGGGCGACCCGGACCGGTCGTCGTCGTTGTCGGGGGGTGTGTGGTCAGACATTGTTAGCTGAAATCGGAGAGTGAGCCCTGTCGGCCGCCGGCTGCGCCGGACCCGCTGGCAGTGGATCGAACCGGGGCGTCGTCGATAGCCTCGTACACCGTGGCGAGCGCGCGCACGTCGTCCTCGCAGTACGCCTCCAGGCGGTCCCAGTCGGGCTCCCAGCGCTCCTCACCCGGGGCGGCGCCGGTCGCGG
>JBLGCN010000269.1:0-3592 GCA_047617405.1 Natronomonas sp. | reverse complement strand
AACACACCCGGCTCCGTCCCCTCGTTGCGGTACCAGTGGACCGCACCGGCCGGGATGTGGACCGCATCGCCCGGCCCGACGGTGTACTCCTCGTCGCTGGGGGTTTTGCCGTCGCTTCGACGGGCCTTCGGCGCATCGCTGACCCCGACGACGTACTCGCCCTGCAGGACGTACTGTTCGTGTTCGACCTCGTTTGTGTGCCGGGGGACAGTCCCCCCGGGTGCGAGCCGGAACTCGCGAACGGCGACGTTCGGTGCACCGTGTTCCTCGCCGACCAGCACAGCCTTCGTGAGACCGTCGGCGGCGTCGACCGGTTCGGCCTCGATATCCTCGCTGTGGCGGACCAGCGGCTGTTGTTCGGTCTCGGTCATGCGACCGGGTTGGCGCGCCACCGACATAAACCGCCAGGACAGACGGGGCGGACCGAAATAGGACCGCTTTTGTGTCACTGGACGGCAGATGAAGTATGAGTCGGGCTGGGAACCGGCCGACGGCATCGATCGACACAAATCTATTTATCACTGTCTCCGGGCCACCTGGGTGTGGCGCGACGACGCTGTGTTCGCAGCTTGCGGACGCGGTCGGCTGTCCGTACATCTCCGGCGGCGACGTCTTCCGGGAGCTGGCCGACGACCGGGGGCTGACCCTCACCCAGCTCAGCGCAAAAGCCCAGGAGTCAGCCGACCTTGACCACGCACTCGACAGGCGGCTCCGCAACATCGCCGAGGAGTGGGGCGCGTCGAACAAACCCTGTATCCTCGAGTCCCGCCTGGCGGGCTGGCTGGCTGGCAGCCGCGCGGACCTGCGTATCCGGCTTGACGCCCCCGACGAGGTCCGCAAACAGCGCGTGAGCGACCGCGAGGAGACCGTCGCCGAAATGCAGGTTCGCGAGGTGAGTGAGGCACACCGGTACGACGCCTACTACGACCTCGACATCGACAACCGGGAGTTCTACGACCTCCACCTGAACACCGCCCGCTGGGACAAACACGGCGTCTTCGAGGTCGCCCGGGCGGCCATCGAGCAACACGACCCGGCGGGCGATGAGGGCGCGTTCGAGACCCCCGACGTCCCGGTCTGAGCGGCCGAGCCGACCGTCCGCCACCGGCCAGGACCGCCAACCCCGGACAGTCAAGATGAGCCGGCGTCAGGTCCCGGTATGCCCGTGCTCAAGCGCCGAACCGCCTACTATCTCGCGCTGGTCGCCGCCACGACCGCCGTTCTGACGCTCGTCTACAGCGCCGGGATGGCGGTCTGGGAGGGGCGGCCACAGCCGCTGTACCAGTCCTTTGAGGTGGTCGTCCAGAGCTTCACGACAACCGGCTACGGCGAGGATGCGCCCTGGCAGACGCCACAGATGAACGCCCTTGTGGTCCTGATACAACTCACCGGTATCGGACTCATCCTCACCGCCGTCGACGTCTTTGCGGTGCCCTGGCTTCGGGATACACTCTCCCCGACGCCACCCACAAGCCTCCCCGACCGGGAGGACCACGTTGTCGTCTGTGCCCACACCCCCCGGACTGACGCCTTCCTCTCTGAGTTGGCTGCCAGAGACCAGCCCTATGTCCTCGTCGAGGCTGACGAGGCGCAGGCACAGCGGCTTTACGAGGACGACTACAGTGTCATCCACGGCAACCCCGAATCCACGGACGCACTGGAGCGCGCTGGCGCCGGGACGGCACGCGCGGTCGTCGCGGACGCCGACGACGACGCGAACGCGAGTATCGTGCTCGCGGCGCTCGATGTCGCCCCGGACACGCGGGTGGTAACCCTCGTCGAGGACGCCGAACTCGCACAGTACCACAGCGCTGCCGGCGCCGATACCGTGCTGTCCCCGCGACAGCTCCTCGGGGAGAGCCTGGCCGCCGAACTCCCCACGGCGGTGACAACCACCGTCGACGAGAGTGTCGCCATCGGCGACGCGTTCGAACTGGTGGAGCTTGCCGTCGAGGAGGGGAGCGAACTCTGCCGGCACAGCTTCAGGGAGGCCCGACTCCGCGAGCGGTTCGGGGTGAACGTCATCGGGGCGTGGGTCGGCAACGAGTTCGAGGCGCCGGTCGACCCCGACACCGACCTCGCGGCGGGGACGCGGCTGCTCGCTGCCGGCGACCCCGACCGGCTGGCGGCCCTCCGCGAGGCGACGGCCTCGACCGTTCGGGCACTCTCCCCACAGCGAGTCGTCCTCGCCGGCCACGGCGACTCCGGGCAGGCCGCCCACGAGGCCCTCACAGAGACGAACGCGGAGGTGACTGTCCTCGACAGTGAGGACAAACCGGGTGTCGATGTCGTCGGGGACGCCCGTGACCCCGACGTGCTGTCCGAGGCCGGGGTCGAGGACGCATCGGCGCTGTTGCTGATGGTCGCCGACGACACCGCGGCGACGCTGTCGACACTGGTCGCAAAGGAACTCAACCCCGACGTCCAGGTGGTCGTCCGCGCGAACGAGCAGGCGAACATCCAGAAACTCTACCGGGCCGGCGCGGACTACGTCCAGTCGCTCGCCACCACCAGCGGGCGGATGCTCGTCTCGACGGTCTTCGAGGACGAGGACGTGCTCTCCTACAGCAGGCGGATCCGTGTCGTCCGCCTCCCGGCGACGGGGCTGGTCGGGACGACAGTCGTCGACGCGGAGGTCCGGTCACGGACCGGGAGCACAGTCATCGCCGTCCACAGAGCGGGCGAGACGGTCACCGACTTCGACCCCGCGACCTTCGAGTTCCAGGACGGCGACGAGGCCATCGTCGCCGGGACCGACGACAGCACCGCCGCGTTCGACCGGCTGTTCGGGGAGTAGGGCCGCGTCTGTCGACCGCCCGTCCCCAACAGGTCGCGAACGTGTCGTGATACCGCTGAGTGTGTGCGTATTGGGCTCACGCGACATCCGTCAGTCTCTCGTAGCGTTGGCCCGACGCCCGGATATGAGAGCCCTCAAGAACGGACAGAGCGGGACGTGGCATCTGGTTGGGACGCGTGGCTGTGGGGCCGACCCCGACGGGGAGAGTGTCGAGGGAACCTGGGCGGAGGTTCGTGACCGCGTGGACCGGGACTCGGGTACCCGGTGTGGGAACTGTAACTGGCCGCGGTGAGCGGACGGGGACTGTGTCAAATCAGAGACGGTAGACTGCATCATCAGCCGTTTTCCTCGCCAGCCGTGCGTAGTCGCCGTCTTCGGCCATCTCGACGCTCATCACATATATTGGTATTTTATTACTGCCGGCTGATATGATATCAGGCGATTAATAACCCATTATGTCGCATTTGTTCACAGTATCCGAACATATCAACTAAGTTGAAGCTGAATTAGCAGAGAGAGTAAAATGACTCGGCTCTCCTCACTTTGAGTTCGGTGTAAGACTCAGAGTTAGCGCTATTCGAATATCATCTAAAATCGAAGCCGCAGGCAGGGGGTCAGCCCTCGAAGGTCGCTAGAGTCTGGGTCGTACCTCCATCCTCTGCAGTCCACACAACGTCGATGGTGTACGGGGTCCCGACAGTGCCAGTGCCGGAGCCACCGAGCGTTACCGAATTACCAGATTGGACAACGGACTCGCCACCGTTGGTGGACACTGTGCCATTGTCTGTCCAAACC
>JBLGCN010000268.1:0-3596 GCA_047617405.1 Natronomonas sp. | reverse complement strand
GAGCTTCGGCGTTGGATGAACGATGAGATTCCGGCACCCGCTGACAGCCGTCGCGGGGGCGGTCCTGCTCTCGGTCCCGTGGGTGGTTGCGTTCCTCACCGGGACGGACCTGGGGACGAGCCTGACGGTGCTGGTCAGCGGTATCAGCGTCCTCGGGGCCTCCTTTCTGCTGGCGTGGGGGGCCGAGACCGCCGAGAAGGACGTCCCCCGGGCGTTCGCCATCGCGGTGCTTGCGGTGCTCGCGGTCGCGCCGGAGTACGCCGTCGACGCGCTGTACGCCTGGGGGGCCGGCACCGGCGGCGCGACCGCGGAGGCCTGCCGCGGGGTCGCGACCGGCGGGGAGGGGCTGGCCGACGCCTGCCAGAGCGCCAATCTCGCGGTCGCCAATATGACCGGCGCCAACCGCATCCTCATCGGGCTGGGGTGGGCGGGTATCGCCGTCCTGACGGTCTACAAGGCCCGGGCCACGAGCGACCCTGCCGTCGAGAGACGCGAGGGGCTGTTCGCGAGCGTCGTCCGCCTCGACCGCGACATCGCCACCGAGATCGCCTTCCTCTTTCTGGCGACGTTGTGGGCCTTTGCCGTCCCACTGGGCGGCGGTATCGGCGCGCTCGACTTTCTCGTCCTCGTCGGTATCTACGTCGCCTACATCGGTATCGTCATTCGCGGCGACGTCGAGACAGCCGAGGAACACGCCGGTGTCCCGGCCTACTTCCAGGGCTTTCGACGGCGGGTGCGGGTCCCGGTCGTACTCGGGCTGTTTGCGTACTCCGGGTTTCTGATCTTCACCGCCGTCGAACCCTTCGCCCACGGCCTCGAGGAGGTCGGCACCGCGGTCGGCGTTCCCCCCTTCTTTATGATCCAGTGGATCGCCCCGCTGGCGAGTGAATCCCCCGAGCTTGTGGTCGTTACCGTGCTGGTCTACAAGGCCCGCTCGACGGCCGGGTTCAACGCCCTGATCTCCTCGAAGCTCAACCAGTGGACGCTGTTGATCGGGACACTCGTCATCGTCTACTCGCTGGCGCTTGGCCAGTACGGTGTGCTCCCGTTCGACCGGGTCCAGTCCGGCGAGATCTGGATCACCGCGGCACAGTCGTTTTTTGCGCTCGGGATCCTGGTGAACTTCACCATCTCCGTCCGCGAGGCGCTCGCGCTGTTTGGGCTGTTCGTCTCGCAGGTGCTCATCGAATTTACGTTCCTCAGGCTGTGGCAACCCTTCGCGATGCCCGCCGAGGAGGTCAAGTTTCTCCTCCTCGTGTGCTACACGGCCGTCTATCTCGTGTTGGGCACAGCACTGCTCGTCCGGCGGCGGCGAGAGCTCCGTGAACTGCTCGAACTCGCGGCCTTTGCCGCCCGGAAGGCCGCCGGCCAACAGCCGGTCAGGCCCGAACGCGCCGACTGATGCTGGCTATCGTCGTCTCCCGGGCCGACGAGGCATCCGTCCGCGTCGGCGACCAACTGCGAACCCTCGGGGACTGGAGCGAGTCGAGAGACGACAGCCGGCCGGACGGGGACGGCGGCGGCACTGTCTACCGGCTGGCGCCTGGAGACGGGCCCACGGTTGACAGGGCCAGCGGCGACAGCCCACCCCCAGTCGAGCTCCGGGAGTTCGACACCCTCCACCTCGATTTAGAGCGGCCGGCCGAGGCCTTCGGCGACCCCGGGCTCCTGGTCTTTGTCTCCCGGCACTCCGGGGAGACCGGGCGGCTGCTGACCGCCCACCACACGGGCAACGTCGGCCCCGCCGACCACGGCGGCGCGGCGAACGCGTTTGCCCGCGCCTGCCCGAACGCCCACGCCCGCGTCCTCGATGGGCTGGCCACCCACGCCCCCGAGGGCTACGAGGTCGGCACCGAGTGCACCCACCACGGGCCCACGGATGTCGGCGCCCCCTCGATGTTCGTGGAGGTCGGCAGCGGTCCGGCGGCGTGGGCCGACCCCGACGCGGCACGGGCGGTCGCCCGGGCGGTGCTCGACCTGCGTGGCGTCCCCCCGGACCGTGACCCCGAATCACCCGGCGGAACGGCCCGGACAGCGGGCGAAGGCGAGGACGAGAACGAGGACAGGCGCCACCTCCTCGGCGTCGGCGGCGGCCACTACGCACCCCGGTTCGAGCGGGTCACCCGGGAGACCGACTGGGCGGTCGGCCACGTCGCCGCCGACTGGGGGCTGGACACAGTTGACGAGGGGGAGCTCCGCCCCCTCATCCGGCGGGCACTGAGGGAGAGTCGGGCCGGCTACGCCCTTCTGGGGAGTGAACGCCCGGCGGCTGCGGCGGCTGTCGAGGCCGCCGGCGGGCGGGTTGTCGGCGAGACGTGGGTCCGGGAGACCGACGGCGTCCCGCTCCCGTTCGTCCGCGCTGTCGAGTCGACTGTAGCGACCGTCGAGGAGGGGGTACGATTCGGCGACCCGGCGAGGAGAGACGGGGACGCGAGCGGCAGGGGTCACGCGGGCGACAACCCGGCGGGGCTTGTCGTCGCGGAGCTCCCCGGGGACCTGCTGGCGGCGGCCCGAGGGGTCGACCGCGAGCGAACCCGAGCGGTGCTCGTGGGGCGGACACTGGCCTTCGTGACCGACCAGGGTGGGACCCGTCCGACCGGGCCGGCCGTCCTCCGGAGCCCCGGGGACTACGAGACGGTCGTTGACGGGCTGGTTGACGTGCTGAAAACGCGGTACGACGACGTAACGCGGCGGGCAGAAGGGGGGCGGGAGACAGAGGAGGCAGACGGGGGTGACGAGGTGATTATCGCCCACGAGACCGCCTTCGACCCGGAGAAGGCGCGAACGCTGGGTGTGCCGGAGGGGCCGAAGTTTGGCAGACTCGCCGACGGGGAGGCCGTCGAGGTAGACGGAAAGCGGGTGCCGCCGGAGGCGGTCCGCACGGAACGGGACACGGTATTCTCAATTTCGAAAACAGTCAGACGCACGTCAGACACAGGGGAAAACTCATAACAGTCGGTGTGTTAGAGGATTTTCAAAATGGACTCCATTATCGATGATGCCATCGAAGAGGCCGAGGAGGAGCGACAGGAGGTAACCAACGGAGCCCCGGAGACCGACGGGACGGCACCGCCGGAGTCCTCGACCGGCGAGCCGTCGACCAGCGGCCAGATGACCGACGAGGAGCTGGCCGATGTCGTCGAGGACCTGGAGACGAAGATCACTGTCGTCGGCTGTGGCGGGGCCGGCGGCAACACCGTCACGCGGATGACCGAGGAGGGGATCCACGGCGCGAAACTCGTGGCCGCGAACACCGACGCCCAACACCTCGCCGACGAGGTCGACGCCGACACGAAGATCCTCATCGGGAAGGAACGGACCGGCGGCCGCGGGGCCGGTTCGGTCCCGAAGATCGGCGAGGAGGCCGCCCAGGAGAACATCGGGGACATCCAGCAGTCCATCGACGGCTCCGATATGGTCTTTGTCACGGCGGGGCTGGGCGGGGGGACCGGCACCGGCGCCGCACCCGTCGTCGCACAGGCCGCCCAGGAGTCCGGCGCGCTCACCATCTCCATCGTCACCGTTCCCTTCACCGCCGAGGGCGAGCGCCGGCGTGCCAACGCCGACGCCGGCCTCGAGCGACTCCGGGCCGTCTC
>JBLGCN010000267.1:0-3607 GCA_047617405.1 Natronomonas sp. | reverse complement strand
AGCCGCCCCAGGACGTATCGCCACACGTAGTCCTGCATCTCGACGGCGACCAGCCCCTCGTGATCGTCGCGCTGCGACAGTTTCGGGCTGTACGGTTCCGGCGTCGGGGCCACGGGGCGCTCCTGGTCAGCAGTCGCCGTCTCGAAGCGCCGCCACGTCGTCTGGTGGTTCATCCGTCCACCTCCGGGAACCGCGTCGGCTCGACGCCCTCGGCCTCCAGCACAGCCCGGAAGTGCCGGAGCTGGGTGAGTCGCTGCTCCAGCTCGAAGAACCGCTGGGACAGCGGCATCCCGTCAAGGCGGTCGGTCACTTGCTCGATTCCGGCGTCGGCGGCCTCGATTAACCGCTCGCTGTCGTGGGATTGGTCGTGCATATCCTGACACCTCCTTCGCAACCTACCGTATGCCCCACGAGAACATAAGTATTACGACCGAAAGCTATCGTAGTTTCTGGCCGGTGGTGGGCAAGGTGCCGTGGCGGGCTCGCCGTCGGCGTCGCTACTGCCGGGGTCTGAGAACGGGGGCGTCCCCGCGTCCCCTACTCGACGTGCTGGATGAGGTTGCGGTGGACCGCGATTTCTCCCCACCCAGCGTCGGAGACGATGCCCTCGACGTGCTGGTGCTGGTAGGCGTCCAGGGGCGACCACAGGACGACGTTCTCGTGACTACCGCCGACGACCACGGAGTAGGTGTCGGCGCCGTAGACATCGTGGTCCAGCCGCTCGATCACGTCTCCCGTATGGAGGACCGCACTGAGGGGGACGTGTCGGTCGTCGTTGGCCTCCTTGCCGGCCTCGAACGGGGGCCAGAGGTCGATGCCTCCGAGGACTTCTGCCACCGTCGACGGCGCGGCAGGTTCGCGCCGGAGGTTGTCCTCGTCCTCGGGGTCGAATACCGAGGGGCGGGTCGCGTCGTTGGGGGTGAGGGCGAGGCCGACCGCAGCAGGGCCACGGCGGGCCTCTCCCGCGTCAGCGTCACTCGCTTTCTGATTCTGGTTCATACTGGATTCCTCCTCGCGTATCCAACCGTTGGGCCCACGCCCCCATAAGCGTTACGCCCGCAGGCTATCGTATTCCAGACTTACCGGGCGCGTCGACCGCACCGGGTTTCCGGTGAACGGCGGCGTGGCTGTCCGGCGCCGGCTGGGAGAAGATCGCCTGCCGCGTCGGGCCGGGCGAGCCCGCGGTGGCGTTGAGGCTACTGGGGGGCTTCGCCGCCGTCCGTCTCGACCTCGGCCCTCGCAGCGCCAGTCTCGTCGGTCGGCGTCGGGGCGTCCTCGAAGTAGCCTTCCAGCCGGTGCCGGGACTTCCAGCGGCGGTCAGGGTAGCGCGTCCGGCGGTTGTGGGCGTGGTGCTCGATGCGGGCGGTGTCGCCGTCGCGGATGAGGCGGTAGAGTCCGACCAGTCCCTCGCCTTCGCGCAACACCGCCACGGGGCCGTCCTCGTCGTCCTCGGCCGTCCGGTAGCCGACGACGGTGTAGGAGGTCTGCTTCCCACCGACCGTCACGTCGACCGTGGCGTCGGGCTTGGGCCAAGCGTCGGTCGGGGGCTCCTCGGTAGTGGGGTCAACCGGCATACACCCGTCACGGGGAGTCGAACCCCGGTATCGCCTCGCTCACGGGTTGGATCGCTGTCGCGGGCCGGTCGGCGTCGGCGCCGGGTGCGCCGCCGGTCGCGCCCCGCCACGTCAGGTCAGCGTGGCCGGGGTCGGCCTCTGTCCACTCCGGCCTTCGCCGGAGGGGGATAAGAGGCTTTCAGCCGCCGTTGCGGGCTGTCTCGACCGTCAGCGTCGGTGCCGGGTCGACCGGCTTCACGTCGCGGCGTGGGCCACCCGGTCGGGCGGGCCGGTGGGGGCCACCCGTCGTGTCAGGTCAGCACGGCGGGGCGTCGGCCTCGACCCGGGGGTTCCGGGCCGGAGCGTCGGCCTCCACCGGCGTCGACTCGGGGGCTGTCGCCGCGAACCGCTACCGCAAGACCGCAACTGGAAGGGGCGGGATTCAAACCCGCATCAAGGCCACCAGCGGGCCCTAGGAACCGTGGCGACCGTATGCCGTATCCCCCGTCAAGGGTTGGCTACTTCCTCCCACACGCACGTCCGGGGAGTCGAACCCCGCCCGGCGTCACCACCGGGGCCGTCGACGTGTCGCCGCTCGACCGCACCGCACCGTCCTCCGCCCGGCGTCGGTACCGGGGGCCGCCCGCGTCTCACCTCACTCCGCGTCGTCCGGGCGGAACGGGGCGAGGTCGTCGGCGTCGGCACCCGTGACGAGTTCGGCCAGCGGCGGGGCCTCGCCGTCCGTGACCCGCTCGCGGTAGTCGTCGTAGGCTTCGACCAGCACCGCGCCGAAGTGTTCGACCTGCTCCAGCACCTCCCGGCGGGCGTCGTGGTCCACGTTCGGCGGCTGGCCGGTGGTCAGGCGGCGTCGGTCGCGAAGGCACGTCGCCACCTGCTCCGGCAGGCGCTCGCGGAAGTACCACTCGCCCTTGCTGTCCGGTTCCGGCAGTTCGCCGTCGTTGAGCCGCTTGATGACCCGGTGGGCGTGCTTGCACCCGTTCTCCGGGTTGTTGATGTTCGCGTCGGGGCACGACCCGCCCGACCGGGGGTTGACCTCGTACTCGCTGAGGCTCCCGGTGGCGACCGTGTACGTCGCGCTCCCGACCTTCGGGACGTAGCCGTAGGCGTCCACGTCGGGGACGACGACCATCTGCTCCTCGCGGGCCTTGCGGGCGCGCTTCGACAGTTCCTCCGGGTTCTCGCACGGCAGGGTGCCGACCGTCGGTTCACTCGGACTCGGGGGCCGCGTTTCGGTGTTGGATTTGCTCATTGTGACCTGAACCTCCTTCCGTACTACACCGTATGGCCCACTACCCCATAAGTGTTACGACCGAATGCTATCGTAGCATATGGTGGAGTGGCGGTGGGGCGGGGGCGCGCTCGGCCGGGGTTGCGGCGGCGGAGCACGCAGGGTGTGGGTGGTTTCGATCTGCTCGACGGCGCGGCGAGCTCGGTGCGACGGCGGGTGTCCTGGTCGCGGTCCCTCGGCTCTCGACAGTCTCCACAGAGAAACAACGGCGCTCCGGTGGCGGGTTCGTCAGTCGTCGGTTGCCGGGGTGAACCGCTCGCTCTCCCGGCACCGGCGGCGTGTCTCGTCGGGGTCCATCTCGCTCTCGCGGCCGTCGACGGTCACGTAGTCGGGGTAGACCCGGACGGTCTGGTCGTCGTCGCTGGTCCACACGTCCTCGGGGTCCTCCTCGACCCGGAGTTCGTGCCGTTCTCGGAGATTCTTCGGCGGCCGCTCGCTCACGACGACGCCACCGCCGCGGCCGCTCTCGTCGGCGTCGACCTCGCCGATCACGTCGTACTCCTCCAGGTCGCGCCGGGCCGCCCGCGTCAGGGGCCGGAACGGGGACCGGACGATGTGGCCGTCTGCCTGCTCGTCGTCGGCTTCGGTTGGCTGGTGGTGGGCCATCACTCGACCACCCGCACGCGGTCGCCGCAGGTGCCGCACTTGTAGTAGTCGCGGCCGGGATCGCCGCCCGCGTAGCGGTACTCCCCGTCGTGGCACTCCTGGCACGGGTTCTTGACCGTCTCGCGGTCGACTGTCTGGC
>JBLGCN010000266.1:0-3626 GCA_047617405.1 Natronomonas sp. | reverse complement strand
GCTCCCGAGCCTCGCCGGCACAGGGCAGGTCTGCGACGAGGCTGCGCTGGTCGCTCCGATGAACCGGGAGTAGCCCGACAGGGTGATATCTACCGTGCTACGGCTCGACCGCTCCGCCGGATGGCGGTACGCCGCCACCTCCCTGGGGTCGCACACATTCAGGGGTTGCACGTGGAGATAGTCTTAAGTTGTTAACGTGCGTGTATTTCGTCCACGATGGCAGGTACGGAGACGCCTCTTGCCGACCAGCGGCGTCTTGTTGGTGACCGGGTGGAGTTTCTTGAACTGCTAGACGAGGTTGGCCCAGCCGAAACACGCGATATCGTCAACCGGGTCGACCACTCGCGGTCGACGGTAACTCGTGTGTTGCGGGCGCTTCAGGAGGTGAGTCTGATAGCGAAAGGCGACGGTGGCTACCGGGTGACGCCTGCCGGTGTCATGGCCACCGAACAGCACCGCCAGTACGAGACGGAGATGAACGCCGTCTTGCAAGCAAAGGACGTGCTGTCGGCGCTCTCGGACCCCGGAGCACTCCCCGCGGAGTTGGTCGTTGACGCCGCTATCATTCGGCCTGAGGCGAACGTCCCAGTCCGCTCGCTGGAGGCGGTGTCCGACCAAATCCGGGCGGCCAACACCGTTCAGGCGTATCTCCCGACGCTGGTCGACACGCACCTCCTCCGTGTGTGGTACCACACTGTCGTCTCGGAGGGGGCCGACAGCGACCTGTTCGCCGACCCCGAGCTGTTGACAGTACTAAAAGGCGAGTACCCCGGACTCCTCGCCGAGATGGCGACAGCCGACGGGTTCGCCGCCGGCACGGTCGACGGGCCGGAGTACGGCCTTGTCCGCACCGAGCATAGCGACCGGACCGTCGTGTCGGTCGTTATCTACGAGAGCGGTCATACGGTCCGCGGCGTCGTCCGGGCTGACTCGACGGCAGCTGTCAACTGGGCAGACAGACAGTTCGCGGACCTTGCCGCCGACGCCGATGACGCCACTGTCGACCTGCGCTCGCTTCACACAGCCACGGCTGACGGGATAGGGATCGTGGCCGGTGACACCGGCCAGGCTGGAGGGCCCGAGTCGGGGGTTCCGACGGCCGAAGGCGGCCTTCCACTCGACCTGCACGAGGAAGGATTCCGGCGACTCTCCGAGACATACTTCGAGGCGCGTGGGGACGTACCCCCGGAGGTAAGCTGGCGTACCGGGTTCACGCTGGCGGATGTTCGGGCCGGTCACGCCGCCGAACGCCGCGGCGCGGACGGGCGCTCCCTGACTGACCGGCTCGTCGACGGGCTCCGGTCGGGAACAGGTCACGCTGTTCTCGGGCCGCCCGGCTCCGGCAAGAGCACGGTCTGCAAGCAGGTCGCGTGTGCGTGGTACGACCGCGACCTGGGGCCGGTCCTCTATCACGGCCAGACCGACACTGCCTTCGAGTCGACGGCGCTGCTGGAGACGGTCCTTCGGAGGGTCGACGGTCACGCGCTTGTCGTCGTTGAGGACGCTGTCCGCGACCGAGCCGACGCGGTCTTTGAGGTCATGGACGTATTCGAGGATGCGGATGACGTCAGCTTTCTGTTGGAGGCGCGCGAGGAGGAGTGGCAGACAACGGGCGAGGCGATAGACCGGGGCGCCCACCGGAGGCGTGCGGTGACGGAACTGCGGGTCCCACCGCTGGACGAGGCCGACTGCCGGCGCCTTGTTGGGACGTTCACCTCCCTGGTCGACGGGGCCGTCGACGTCACCGGCGAACAGCTGTTCGAGCGGGTTGAGGCCGGCCGGTCCACGCAGGCAGAGGCCACCGTCCCGACCGGGGACGCGCTGGTTGCACAACACCACCTGTCCCAGGCACACGTCCAGTCCGGCGGCTTCGACGGTGAGACACCGGCCGCCGGCGCGCCGACCGCGCTCGACGAGGACGTTCGCCGGACGGTCGAGCGGTTGGACGCCCAGGCGTCGAGCCTCCCGCTGGATCTGGCAGTGCTGGCGAACACGCTCAACGCCGCGGGCGTTCCGGTCGCCCCCGAGTACCTCGCCGCACTCGCCCCGGCGGAGTGGCCGGATTTCGAGGACGCCCTGTCTCAGCTGACTGGGACGGTCATCTTTGACCCCGTGGGAACACCAGCCGGCCGGTCGGCGCCGTACCGAACGCGCCACACGGCGTGGTCGGAACGGTTCCTGACCCACCTCTGTGAGGCCAGCCCACAGCGTGCGCGCGAGCGATTCGGGGAGTGTCTGAGTGCACTGTTGGCATTAGCCGCCGACCCGGAGCGGCGCTCGCAGATTGAGCGACGCGTTCCGCCGGGGACCTATGTCCACCGGATCGAGGTTGACCCAGGCAACTGGGTCGCGGAAGTGGTCGAACGGGTGTTCGAACTCGGGCTGACCGTCCCGGCGTTGGCACCGCTGTTCGGGGAGACTGACGACGACCCACTCACGGTGCCCGAGGGGTGTGCCGACCCTGAACTCCGGCTCCGGCAGGCCTACTGGCGGGGTCGTCTGAACCGCCGGGCAGGTAACCTCGACCGGGCCAGAAGGGAGTTCCGGGCGTTGCGCGAGTCGGCCGAGTCGGGCCCGGTCGCGGACCGGAGCGGTCCGGTCCCCGTCGCCCCAGGGGTCACCGGCGGTCACCACGGTCCAGACCGCGAACTGGCCGGCGAGTCCCCGGAGATTCGCCGTCGACACTGGCAAGCAGTCGCCACAGTCGAACTCGGTGCTGTCGCGCGCCACTGTGGCGACCTGGAAACGGCCGAGCACCAGCACGAGGAGAGCCTCGAAATGTTCCAGGCGCTAGAGGACCGGTACAGCGAGGCGCTGGTGCGAAAACAGCTCGGCAACGTCGCATTCAAGCGTGGGGACATTCAGGCCGCCGCTGGCCACTACGAGGACAGCCTCGCATACTTTCAGGAGGTTGGGGACACGGTGGGTGAGGCGGAACTACTCCACAATCTCGGCCTGGTCGCCGCCAGTCGGGGCGACCTGTCGGCAGCAGAGGACCAACTCGAGCGCAGCCTCGACAGCTACCAGGGGGCGAGCGAGCGGTACTTCCGGGCGAATGTCCTGCTGAACCTGGCGCACATCACTCGCGACCGGGACGACCTCGACACAGCGGAGAGGCACGCCAAACGGGGGCTGGCGTTGTGCCAGGAGATTGGCAGCCGGCGGCGGGAGGCCATAGCGTTCCGTCGACTGGGGAGCATCGAGCGCAAACGGGGGATGCTCGACGCCGCTGCGGACCACTTGGAAGAGAGTCTGTCCGGGGTCCGCCAGGTCGGTGACCGCCAGGAGGAGGCACACACGCTCGAACGTCTGGGTGCGGTCGCCCGCGAGCGCGGGGAACTTGACGCTGCTGCGGACCATCTCGAAAGGGCACTGGACCTCTATCGGGAGATTGGCGACCGACACGGCGAGGCAACGACGCTGGTCGAGCGCGGCCACCTCGCGCACGAGCGAGACTGCGACCAGCAGGCGCGGTCGTGCTACGCGGAGGCCGCCGAGTGGACGATTGAGACCGGCTCGGTGGACGCGTTTGACGCGGTCCGAAACCTCGTCGACGTCTGTGAGCGGCTCGACGACCTGGAGGCGGCGGCGGAGTGGTGCGACCGCGCGGTGTCGTTTGCCGAGGA
>JBLGCN010000265.1:0-3647 GCA_047617405.1 Natronomonas sp. | reverse complement strand
GCGGGTGAGTCGGCGCTCCTCCGCCCCGGCCGGCGTCGTCACGTAGAGGTCCCCGGGGTGGTCCCACTCGCTGCGCACGACCGCGAGCAGGTCCGCCCCGACGTCGAGGGCGTCGACACTGGCCCACGCCTCACGGACGACCCGCTCGGCGTCGCTGCCGTCACCGTCCCACGGGGCCGTCCACACCGCTCCGGCGCCCTCGTCGGGTGTGACCAGGTACAGCGACTCGCCGTGGCGCCCCCACTGGACCGGGCTGTCGGGGCTCAGCGTCCGGTCGAGACCGGCCATCGGGGTATGGACCTTGCCTGTCCCGACCTCGTAGACCCTCGCTTCGACCGGGCGCATCGAGGCGCGGTCGTCCTCGACGTAGGTGTAGGCCACGCGGCCGTCCCCCGTCGCCGCGAGCGTCGTCCCCCACGCCGTCGTGGTGTGAACCGGCTCGCGGTCGCCCGTTTCGGTGTCGTAGGCGACGATGGTCTGCTCGATACTGTCGTCGGGGTCCGGCTCACCGTCCGAGACTGTGTAGTACAGCGTTTTCGCGTCGCCCCACTCGGGGTTGGCGTGGTCGTCGTCGGCGTCGGTGACCCGCTCGACCTCGTCCTCGTCGGGGCCGGCGAGATGGGCCAGGTAGACGTGGCCCCGCCGGCCGTCGAAGTACTCCTCGGCCGACCGGTAGACCGTCCGGTCGACCACCCGCGGGTCCGGGGCCTCTGGCTCGTAGTCCTCGGGAACCGATAGGTCCCGCTCGGCCTCCCGGTCGGCGGCGGTGACCCGCTGGACGAACGCCAGCCGGTCGCCGGCCGGGCCCCAGGTGACCGCGTCGACGCCGCCGACGACGTCGGTTACCTGGCGGGCCTCGCCGCCGTCGGTCGGGACGACCCACAGTTGTGGGCGGTCGTCGCCGGCCCCGCGGGTCGAGACAAAGGCCAGTCGGTCGCCGCTCGGGCTGAACCGGGGCTGGCTGTCGACCCCCTCCGCGAGGGTGAACCTGTGGGGCCTGCCGCCGCCGGTCGGGGCCAGGTAGACCGTCGCCTCGGAGGACTCGCCGTCCTCGCTGGGTTCCTCGCGGACGAACGCCACCCGGTCGCCGCCGGGCGCGACGCAGGGCTCGGTGACCCTCACAAGGTCGTGAAAGTCGGCGGCCTCGATGCGTTCCATAGCCCCGGCTGCGAGCCCGGCCGGCAAAGACGTTCGGGAAGGCCGGGGTCGGTGTCAGGTCGGGGTCCGGAGGTACGTCCCCGCCAGCGCAATCGCCGCGCTGACCAGGAGGACGATGGTGCTTGCCGCGTTGAGAAACGAGGTTGCACTGACACGGACCTTCCCGAACAGCTCCAGGGGCATCGTCGTCACACCGCTTCCGGCCAGGAAGAACGTGATGAGGAACTCGTTAAACGAGAGGGCGAAGGTGAACAGCACCGAGGCGACGAGCGCCGGGGCCAACAGCGGCAGCGTCACCGTCCGGAAGACGGTCCACCCACTCGCCCCGAGGTCGCGCGCGGCCTCCTCGAGTGCGTCGTTGAGTTCGGCGTACCGTGCGGTCAGCAGGAACGTGCTGAACGGGAGCACCCAGAACAGGTGACCGAGCACCACCGGCAGGAAGCCAAAGCCGACCCCGACCGTCCCGGCGGTGACGCCGATACCAAGCGCCAACACGACCGTCGGGACGAACAGCGGGACCGCGACGGCCAGCGCAACCAGACCCCGGACCCACCCGGGCAGGCGTGACCGGGTGATCGTCCGGGCGGCGAGCAGTCCGAGCACCGTTCCGACCGTGGCCGCAATCACGCCGATGACCGCGCTGGTGACGAGCCCGCGAACGAACCGGGCGTCGGCGAACACCGCCGCGTACCACTCCAGTGAGGCGCCGCTGATGGGGATCGACGGCTGCGAGCCGGGTGAAAAGGAGAGATACACGATCGTCACGACAGGGAGATACAGAAACAGAAAGGTTACTACGGTCGTCGCCTGGAAGAGCCCGGACCGGACCCGGGTGCCGAGTGAGGGTTCGGTCACTGTTACCACCGTTTGAGTTCCGCCCGGACCCCGCCGAACCGTGCCCCGAGGGCGAAGCCGACCACGACAATCGCGAGAAACGTCATCGACAGCGCCGAGGCGAACGGATAGTCGAGCACCTCGTAGAACTGTGTCGTGATCAGTTCGGCGACCATCGGGTTCGACTCCGACCCCAGGATCCGGGGGGTGGCGTAGGCACCGGCGATACGGGCGTACACGATGAGCAGGCCGGCAACGGCGCCGGCGGCCGTCTCCGGGACGACCACGTCGCGGAACACGCGGAAGTCACCGGCACCCAGGTCCCGGGCCGCCTCGACCAGCCGGTAGTCGAGTCGTTCCATCGAGACGTACATCGTCAACAGTAGATACGGCAGGTAGATGTGGATAAAGCCGACCAACAGCGACAGTGAGGGGAAGGTCAGACCGACGACCGGCAACTCGAACGGGCGGCCGAGCAGCGCCAGCGGCTCGGAGATGACACCGACCCACCCCAATACGACGTTGAGCACCCCGTCGGGCGCGAGCAGCCACACCCAGGTGTAGTTGAGGACGACGTAGTTCAGCCACAGCGGGAGCGTCAGCGTCGCCAGCACCGGCAGCCGATACCGGGCCGGGCAGCGGTTGGCCAGCCAGTACGTCACCGGGTAGGCGATGGCGAGACAGACAACTGTCAGCAGGACGCCGACGAACAGCGACTGCGCGATGACGGCGGCGTAGATCCCCTCTGTCACGTCGAGATAGTTGCTCGCCGTCACCAGCGGCCGGACGCTCTCGACGAGCAACAGAAGCAGGGGGATCACGCCCAGCGTAACCGCCAGGACCGTCGGAGCCGCCGCCAGAAGCATGTCTCTGGTCGTGCGGTCCTCGAACGCGTCCCGAACGGCCGTTGCGGTGCTCATTCGTCCCGGGTGCGGGCCGCTCGCTCGCCGTTTGCACTCCGGCCACGGTCGGGGTCGTCGGTGGCGCCGTCGGCACGCACGCCGGGGGTCACCGCCGGCTCACCAGACGCCGCCGCTGTGCCGTCACCCGGAGCGACAAGCGTCGCGTCGGTCAGGGACAGCCCGAGGGTGTCGCCGACGGTGAACCGCTCGTCGGCGTCGGTCCGGACGGTGAGGGCGCTCGCCTCGTCGGCGTCGAGTGCGACCGCGTACCGGTCGTAAAACCCCTTGAACTCGCTTGCACGAACCGTCGCCGAGAGCGGCCCGTCACCGAACTCGATGTCCTCGGGTCGGACCATCACCGCGACGCCGCTGCCGACCGCCGGCGACACCTCACCCGGGTCGGCCCGGACCTCGCCGGTCCCGACCGCGACGGTGACCGTCCCGTCGGCGACGGCGGTCACCGTCCCGGCGAGAATGTTCGCGTCGCCCAGAAAGTCCGCGACAAACGCCGTCTCGGGCTGGTCGTACAGCGACTCCGGGGCGCCGGACTCGACGATCCGGCCATCGTCCATCACGGCCACCCGGTCGGACATACTCATCGCCGCGTCCTGGTCGTGGGTGACGTAGAGAAAGGTCGTCCCGACGTCGCGCTGGACGCGGCGGAGTTCGGCCTGCATCTCCTGTCTGAGCTTCCGGTCGAGACTCGACAGCGGCTCGTCGAGCAACAGGACGCTCGGCTCGGGGGCGAGGCCG
>JBLGCN010000264.1:0-3649 GCA_047617405.1 Natronomonas sp. | reverse complement strand
GACGTCCCGGCCGCCCTCGATCTGGACGAGGTCATCGACGGGCGGGATCTCGGCCTCGTACTCGGTGATGATATCGATACGGCGCTCGAGTTTCTCGCTGGCGTACTCGATCAGTGGCGTGGAGTCGGTCTGCCCCTCGACGTCGTCGCCGTTGTTGTCCACAGTCCCCGCGATCAGTGGCAGAAGCTCCTCGAGTGTGTCACGGACGACCGCGCCGTCGGCCTCGCCGCGGCCGACGTGACCCTGGACCTCCTGCATACCAAAGCCGACGTGACGGCCCTCGTCGGAGCGGATACGGGTGATCCCCTCGACCAGCCCCTCGAGGTGAACCGGCTCGCCCAGCGGCTCCATGTCGGGGCCGCTCGGTGACCATGACCCCTGGATGCCGTAGTAGCCGGTCTGTGCCAGGACGCTCTCGACGGCCAGATGGTAGTGGCAGTACGCCTCTACACGGTTCTCGGGGGTGTCCTCGGTCAGCAACCGCTCCATCGCCTCGTCGGTCCGGTCGAACAGCTCGACGTACGCGTCGTTGAAGTAGCGGTCGTCGGTTGGTCGGGTCACCTCGAACCCGTTTGCCTCCGCGACGGGGTCGATGACGTCGCGCCAGTAGCGGTCGAAAAACTGGGCGTGCTTTGCCTCCTCGTAGATCTGCGAGGAGATGAACATCTGCTTGTTGATGTCTTCGAGCGCCATCATCAGCGGCGCCAGGTCCTCCGTGACGGCCTCCTCTCCGGCGCCAAAGAGGGCGATCGTCCGGCGGAACGCGTCGAACTGTGGTTCGGTCTGGTCACGGTTTGTGAGCCGCTCCCGGTCCTGTTCGAGTAGTTCCTGCGGGATGTCCTCGTGGGGGTCCCAGTGCCGGTAGACGGCGTTTTTGAAGTAGCCCTGTGCGAACGAGTCGGGGTCCAGCCGCATGTCGCGGCTGTCGTCTGCGTATCGGCTCATGACTGTTTTCCTGTGTGGGGCTGTCTCATATTAGATTACCGGAATTACCGAAAACGTGCCATCCGTTTATTCGCCCGTGCGTACAACACTGTCCTGACCCGGCATGGGTCGTTGACACCGGTCACGCCCGTCACAAATCGGGCAGAGGGAGAGTGGTGGGGGGTCAAGACCGGGAATGTCGCCCGCCGCTGCGGGCGACGGGGTTGGTCAGGGTGTCCGGGCGCGCTGTGGGGTGGATGGGAAGGGTGTGGCCGCCGGCGCGCCCACCGGGACCGACTCGCTACGGCCACTTGAATACCCGTCAGACGCGTGTCTGCCGCCGCCGGGTTTTTGCCGGCTGCCACCCTCGCAACGGGTATGACCGCGACCTGGGGAGCCCTGTTCGACCGTGCACCCGACGCTCCCGAACAGCAGGTCCGCGAGACCCTCACCGACCGCCGCGGCAGCGAGACCGACCAGGAGGCCGATGACTGACCCCGACCCCGCCCGCGTCGTCGCCGACGCCGACGTGCTCGCCGCCGACCTCCTCTCCGGGGGATCGGCCCGCGAGGCCCTCGACCACGTTCGGGCTCACTCCTGGGTCGACCTCGTGGCCAGCGACCCGCTGCTCGACGACGTCATCGCGGCGCTCGCCGACAGACCGCTCGCGGCCGAGTGGCGCGAGCGCGTCGAGCGCGAGCGGGTCCGCGTCGAACAGGCCGCAGGCGACCACCCTGCACTGGCATCCGCCTACGAGGGAAACGCTGCCCAAGTCCTCTCCTTCGACGAGGGGGTCACCTCCGCGGGTGCGAACCTCTCGCTGCAGTCACACGTCCGGGTCAGCCTGCGCACGCCGGCGGCCTTTGTCACCCTGTTCGACCCGGCCTCGCTGTACGAGGCGGTCGAGGGCGGGGAGTATCCCGGCCCGGACCGGGACCCACGCGGCTGATGTGGGTGTGTGCGTTGTCACGACCGACGCGGGCTACAGCGGGGTCCGGTCGACGAACTCGACGACCTCCTCGGCGACCTCCTCGCCGGCGTCCTCCTGGAGGAAGTGCATCGCGCCCTCGACCCAGACGTCGGGCTGTTCGTCGGCGGTCGGGATCAGCTCCCGCAGCGGGTCCCGCGCACCCCTCGTGATCGGGTCCGAGTCCGCAAAGAGGACAAACGCCGGCTTCTCCCACTCGGCCAGTCGCTTACGGGCGGCGCTCGTGACCTCGGCGCCGTCCCCGCCGTCGGCGCGGGGGACCATATCCGGCCACTCCCGGGCCCCTGCCTTCAGTTCCTCGTCGGGAAACGGGGCCTCGTACGCCGCCAACACCTCCTCGGGGAGTTCACTCGCAGTGGCATTGTCGACCAGCATCGGAACGGGGAGTTCGTCGGCCCGCTCGACAAAGTCCCGGAAGTCGTACCACTCCTCGGCCATCCTCGCCTCGCCGGTCGGGCAGTCGGTGTTCATCGGAACCAGCCGGGCGAAGCGCTCCTCGTTGTTGACCGCGACGGGCAGGCCGACGATCCCACCCCAGTCCTGACACACGAGGGTGATATCGGTCAGCCCCAACTCCTCGACGAACTGCTCGGTGGCGTCGTAGTGGAGGCCGTAGTCGTACTCCGCACGCTCGGTGTACTTGTCCGAGCGGCCGAAACCGATGGCGTCGGGGACGACCACGCGACCGCGTCCGGCCAGTGTGGGGACCATCTTCCGGTAGAGAAAGCCCCAGGTCGGCTCGCCGTGCAGACAGAGAAACGTCTCCCTGTCGCCGTCGGGGTCGGTGTCGATATACGCCATCTCCGGGTCGCCGGGCGCGTCGATAGTGACCGAGCGGGGCTCGTAGTCGTAGTCCGGAATCCCTTCGAAGGCGGACTCGGGTGTCGAGCGCAGTGCCATGGTGTGTACGCACAGGATCAGCGGAAAAATCGTTCGACTCTCTGTGCTACCCCTCCAGCGCTGGTCGCACTCGCCTGGACCGGTCACGCCGGCGCCGCCCGAACTCAGCGGTCAGCGTGTTCGTGCCACTCGGCGAACTTCGCCAGCGCCCGGCCGCGGTGAGAGACGGCGTTTTTCTCCTCGGTGTCCATCTCCGCGAACGTCTGTCCCGCGTGCTCGAAGATAGGGTCGTAGCCAAAGCCACCCTCTCCCCGAGGCTCGACGACGGTGCCCGGGACGACACCGTCGAACAGCTTCACCGGCAGGACCGCCCCGCCGCCCTCGTCGGCCTCGTGGATCTGTTCGTCGGTGGTGGCGCCGGCGCGCTCGTCGGCAGCCTGGTCCTGGCCCCGTCGCTCGCGGTCGACGGGTTCGGGTGTCGCCGCGAACGGCTCCCCGTCGCAGTAGGCAACAACACACCGGAAGGCTGCCGAGCGGTCGGCCTCGCCGCGGGCCAGCCGTGAGACCCGTTCGATCCCTACCCGGTCCTCGACGTACGAGGAGTAGGGGCCGGGAAAGCCACCGAGGGCGTCGATAGTGAGGCCGGAGTCGTCGACAAAGACGGGCTCGCCGGCGTGACGGTAGGCCTCCCGGGCGCCGTGGGCCGCGACCGCAGCGAGGCTGTCGGCCTGGGGCTCGAGGTAGTCGAAGTCCAGTTGCTCGACGGGGGTGTCCAGATACTCCTGTGCCTCGTGAACCTTCCCCGGATTGGTGGTGACGAAGGTGACCATACGCGTAAACAGGCCGGTTCGCGCAAAGGCGCGTCGGTCTGACCGAGATACCGCGGCCACCGCACTG
>JBLGCN010000263.1:0-3659 GCA_047617405.1 Natronomonas sp. | reverse complement strand
TCGGGGCACCCCCGCCGGTCGACCGGGAGGTCAGTGGCCAGTTGACCGGGACGGCAAACGTCTCCGGTACCGGACTCGTCCAGACGGAGTTCGAGGGCGAGTTTGCGGGGTCCCTCGCCGGGGCAGTTGACGGCACACTCGCAGGGGCGGTCAACGAGACCGGCGACTTCGACGGTCAACTCTCGGGGAACATCTCCGGGGAGGCAAACGGCGAGATAGAGGGGCAGGTCTCCGGCACACTCTCGAACGGGAGTTTCGACGGGAATCTCAATGGTCGGATAAACGGCACCGCGGACACCACCTCCCTCGGACAGACCGGCGGTATCCTGATTGTCGGGCTCATCGCCGGGCTCATCTTTGTGATGGCGGCCGGCGGCGTCTGGCTCTCCCGGCAGGACGACTGACCGGCGGTCACACTTTTGACCCCGGGGGTGTCTCCCTGGCCGTTGCTCCCACTACTCGCGGCCCCTGCCGTCGTTCCGTTGCTCCGAGACTGAGCCGTACCGCGGCGCGGCTCAATCCCCCTCCTCCCGCCAGTCGGTGACCTCCGCCTCGTCGGCGTCGTCCAGCGTGTCCTCGTAGTAGGCCATCGGGTGAGCAATCGTCTCACACCGGTCGTCCATGTTGACGCAGTCGCCGTAGGACTGCATCGTCGCACAGGAGGGCGGGGAGTACTCGGTCGGACTGGTCTGCCCGCGGATGTGGTTGACCTGGTAGCGGGTGGCCTCCTCGCCGAAGCCGGGGTTGACCTGAAACAGGTCGACGATGTCGTCGGTGGCCATCCCGATACTGGTCAGGAACGAGGCGATGGCAAACCGGGAGTGGTGTTCGAGATGTTCGCCCTTCTGGACCCGGTCGAGCAGCGCCCGCATACAGGGGGGGAACAGCTCGGGGACGACGGTGTCGATGTCGCGGGTGAAATCCAGGTCCGAAAGCAACGCCGTGAGGTGCTCCACCGGCTCCCCGAGTTCCTCGGCAACCGACTCGGGAACGGAGAGTGGAAGCCCCTCGCTGACCCGCTCGCGGACCGCCGCCTCTAACAGCACGTCCAACTCCCGCTCCTCCAGCGGGACCTCGCCGTCACGGAGTTCCCGGTTGACAAGCCGCCACTCGTCGTCGCGCTGGCCGGCCGCCAGGTCGAGGTAGGTCCCCACCGACACCCGGTACCGGCCGCCGACCGCCCGGACCGACGCCGTCAGGTCGAACTCCGCGAGCAGGTCCGCCCGCGCGAGGCTGGTGTCGGCGGTCGAGCGCAGTTCCGTCTCCGTCGTAATGTCGGCGGTGAACCGCTCGTGGGTGGTCCGTGCCTCTGCGCGGGCGTACTTCCGGGTGAGGACGTGTTCGTCGACCAGCGAGACCAGCACCCGTGCGACAGGATAGGAGAGTAACTCGACGCGTGGCCGACGGTGAGGGTCACCGACCGCCCCCTCTTCGAGGGCGTACTCGACGCGCTCGGTGGCGCGCTCGACGGCCGGGCCGCCCTCGGCGACCAGCGCCGCGAGGTCGACCCCTACCTCCTCGACGGCGGCACGGGCCTCGGCCAGAAACGGGTAGCGCGCGTACAGCGGCTCCATCGGCCACGTCTTTGCGCACGACGGCGAATAAATCTCCCGATGGGCGGTCCGCACGCGACAGGCACGACGGCGTCACTCCTCCAGCAGGTCCTCGATAACCTCGCTCTCCCCGCCGTCACCGACGGCCTCGCGGACCCGGTGGTACTCCCGCTGGCTCACCTCGACCGTCTCGGTGCCGCCGTCGCGGGTCACCTCCAGGGTGACCGTCCCTGCGGGGCTGTTGCGCCGTCGGAAGGTGGCGAGCGCGGAGAACACAAAGGAGAGCGCCACCCCTCCCCCGAGTGTGTAGAGGGCCGTCGTCTCGAAGGCCATCCCGCCCGGCCCGGTCCACTGGGTCGGGTATGCGGTCCAGAACAGCCCGACACCGGCGAGCGTGAGGGCGCTCCCGGCGACGACGCCCAGCCGGGCCCGCGTACTCGCAGGAAGGACGAGGACGACCGCAAGCAACATCGCGGGGATACCCAGCCCGGCACAGAGCCCGGCGTACCGGCGGGCGGCGTAGGACTCGCCGGCGACCGCCACCAGCAGGATGGCGACGAGCACCGCGAGGACACCGGCCGCCCCGAGACCGACGCCACCGAGCACGCGGCGGGGGTCACGGTTGGCCGGCGTTCGGTTGTATGCCTCGTCGAGGCGCTGCATACTGGAGTGATGAGCGTCCACGTACAAAACGGTGCGTCAGACGTGTGTGCGACGGCCTGCCGCCGTCGTGGGTAAAAAAGCCGTGAGCGCGGTGTGGGCTGTGTGTTCAGTTGCTCTGGATCCGCGGGGCGAGCATGTAGGTGACCGTCCCCTGCCCCTCGGCGATGTCGAAGTGGAGTTTGACGGGGAACTCCTCGCCCAGTTCCATCGTCACCTCGGCGTCACCGGGGATAGCGGCGTTCATGTCGTCCAGGTAGTCCAGCGAGAACAGCGAGGAGGCGGGGCCAACGGTCAGGTCAATAAGATCCTCGGCGTCGAGTTCGAGGTGGACGTCGTCGGTGTCACCCTCCGCCTTCACGTAGAAGACGGCGTCGCCCTCGTCGACACCGAGTTCGATGTGGTCGCTGACCATGTCGGCGGCGGTCACGGCGCGGTCGATGTCCCGGCCCTCGATGATGACCTCCGCCGGCAGGTCCAGGTCCGGCAGGTCGGGCTCCTCGCGGATTGACTCGGGGTCGATGAGCGCCAGCGTGTACTCCAGGCCGTCGATAGAGATGTGGAGTTTGCGGGTCTCCTCGTCGAGTTCGAGGTGGACCAGCTGGCCGGCGTCGGCCATCCCGGCGATATCCTGGAGCCGGGCGAGGTTGACACCGATGAGCCCGCCGTCGGCCTCGTAGGACTCGAAGGCCGCCGCGTCCAGGGTGAGGTCGACCATCCCGACGTTTGCGGGGTCGACGGCCCGGACCTCCAGGCTGTCTTCCTCGAGATGGATCTTGCACTCCTCGACCAGCACGCCCACGGAGCCCAGCGTCGCCTGGAGCGTGTCCGCGCTCACGATGGCGTTGAACATCTTAGCCCGAGATACGCCGGCATCAGGTAAAAACCCCGCCGTCTCGGCGTCACCCCTGCTTGCCGAGTGTCGCCGCGACCAGCCGGCGCTCGGCCCGTCGGAGCAGGGCCGAGGCAGTCGAGGTACCGCAGTCGAGTCCGGCGGCCACGTCGGCGACGTTGCCAACCCACGAGGCCAGTCGGTCCCGGAGGGTGTCGGTCCGACCCGGGCGCAGCGGCTGGCGGACTATCACGTGGTTGAAGACGTCGATGCCACCCCGGCGACGGTCAGTGGCTGTGTCCGCGTCCTCGGTCCGGGGTTCCGTTGCCGTCTTGCCCATACCGCTCCGTTGGGCCGGGCAGACAAGACCGTTCAGGCGGCAGACTCCGTCCACCTATATCTGCCCGGCCGCCGGTCACTCCCCGGTGTCCGTCGGCCGGCGTGTTCCGACGCCCATTTCCCGGTCGGTGGCGTCATGTGTGGTATGCACACAACGGTGGTGACCGCGCGTGTCAGGTAAGGACGAGTACTACAACAAGGCCAAACAGCAGGGCTACCGCGCCCGGTCGGCATACAAGCTCCAGCAGTTGGACGAGACTGCCGGGCTACTCGGG
>JBLGCN010000262.1:0-3664 GCA_047617405.1 Natronomonas sp. | reverse complement strand
CGGTCACACCCGAGAGCGAGGAGGTCACCGACCAGGAGCTGTCGATCATTACCGGCGCCTTCGAGCCATTCTCGGCCCCAAAGCGGGTCGACTCACCGGCCGAGGCCAAACAGATGCTCCGCCGGGAATCCGTGTACGCCATCGTCCAGGTCCCGCCCGACATCACAAACGCCTCGAACGACAACGCAACCTTCCTGCTCACCGTCGACGGTAGCATCGCGCCCTTCGAACGACCCTCCCAGGTGATCCGGGTGATCATGGCCCGGGCACTCGACGACGCCCCCTTCCTTGAGGCGGACATCTCGGTCCGTCGGGATGTTATCGGCACGGAGAACTCCCTCTCGGAGTATCTCGTCCCGTCGTTTCTGATGGCGATTATAATCCTCTTTGCCTTTACCTACGTCCCGTACAATCTCGCGAAGGAACGCGACGTTCTCGACCGGATCCGCGCCGAGTCCTCGCTTGAGACGCTGGTCCTCTCGAAGCTGATCTACTTCAGCGTCCTGATGCTCGTCCCGATCGTCGTCTTCCAGGGTGCCGCGGCGTATTTTGACTACGCGACAACGGCGCTCTCGGTCGGGAGTGTGCTGACGCTACTGCTGACGTTCTTCTACCTCGCCGCGGTCAGCACCACCGTCATGGTCCTGTTACGGTTCGGGACGCTCGGCCGCTTCGTGAACGTGGTCATTCTCCTGGGGGTCACCGCCTTCTCCGGGCTGGCATTTCCCGTTGGCTACCTCTCCCCGGTCCGGAAGGCGATCATCCGTGCCGACCCGGTCCACTACTCGACGATTATGACCCGCAGTTTCATGCTCAAAGACGTCGACCTGTCGCTGTTTGCCGACTGGCTACTCGCACTCTCGGGTGTTGCACTCCTGGCACTCGCCTGCGTGAAGCTTAGCGCGGTCTACTACCGGAGGACCACATGATCGAACTCGACGGGGTTCGAAAGGAGTACGGCGACGTAGTCGCGGTCCAGGACCTCACGCTGTCGGTCGGCGGCGGCCAGTTTCACTGTCTCATCGGCCCGAACGGCTCGGGAAAGACCACGGTCTTCCGACTGCTGCTCGGGCTCGCCCGACCGACCGCCGGTGCGCTGTCGGTCGAGGGCGGCACCGTCGGCTGTGGCTTCCAGCGGCCGAACTTCTACCCCGACCTCACGGTACGGGAGAACCTGCGGGTCTTTGCCGGCCTCGTCGGCGCGCCGAGCCGGGAGTGGCGTGAGACGATTATCGACGAACTCCGGTTACGGCGGGCGATGGACCGGCCCGCACACGACCTCTCCGGCGGGTTCGCCCGCAAGCTCGACCTCGCGCTCGGACTGCTGAAACGGCCCGACTACCTCCTGCTCGACGAACCGCTCGCGGCGCTGGACGACGTCTCGAAGGAACGGCTGCTCGACTTTCTGTCCTCCTACGCCGGCGACGCGGCTGTCCTCGTCTCGACCCACCACGTCGGGGACTTCGAACCCTACACCGACCGCCTGACGGTCATGCACGAGGGGGCGGTCGTTCTCGATGCCCGCCCGGAGAATATCGACCTCGACGGCCACGCCTCGCTACAGGCCTACTACGTCGCGCTCGTCCGGGAACAGGAACGGGCTGCCCGCGACGGGGACGATGACGCCCGGCAGCCGGGCCACCGCCCCGAGCGGGAGTGACCGCCAGCACGTGACCTCGGTGACCGGACCTGCTGTGTGTGCCAAACGTTTTGCCGGCCCTCGGCGGATTCAGGGTATGGGATTTGACACGGTGAACTACGAGGACACCGAGCCGTTCGCGCCCGGGATGCACGTTCTCCGAGGGGAGCTGAACTGCGAGAACCTCGGGGTCACCGTCCTCGACGCCACGGCGGGCTGGGAGGGGAAGGAACACGACCACACCGGCGACGGCCAGGAGGAGGTCTACCTGCTGCTCGACGGTGCGGGGGGGATCACCGTCGACGGCGAGGAAACCGACCTGGAGCCCGGGGACGCCGTCCGGGTTGACGCCGAGTCGACCCGGCAACTGTCCTTCGAGGCGGAGAGCCAGATGGTCATCATCGGCGCGGACTGACCGCCAACAGCGGACGACGGTCGACCCACCGCTCGGCGCTCGTGGTTTTGCGCTATCCGCCGCGTCGACGAACCCCGCACCCCCGAGCGACACGGGGCGGGACCCGTCAGACGACTGCACGGGGGCCGGAATCTACGCGCCTGGGTCACGCCTGCCCTGATGCCTCCCAGAGGGTGCCACGAGAGCTGTGTGATCTCAAGGGACCACCGCACACTACTGTCTGCACCACACACGGCTCAAAACCGGCAGCGCCCTCACCGGGGAGACAACACCCCTGTGTGGCCGTGTGCCCGGCACTTCCCGTCGCGACCGCAGATATAAATAGGAGTATATATGTTGAGTTATGAACAGGCGGAGAGAAACCGGCCCTACGGTATTTGCGAGACGGTACGCGGACTTTCGCGACGCCTCGGGGTCGTGGACGTTCGAGATCCGGGAGTACCGGGGCGATATCGACTCGATTGTCCCGGTAGAAGTCCCTCTCAATCCGAGCCCAGAGGAGGCTTACCGTATGGCCGTCTTTCTCGAGGGATTCATCCAGGAACAGAAGCGCACGGGCGACTGGACAGATGCGGTGCTTGCCGAGTTCGGCTCCTTCGAGTCTACCGCCGAGGTCGAAGCCGTTGCGAGGGCTCTCAGAGAGACCGGGGGGCGTACCGACCGGTAGCTCAGTCCGGACCAACTATGGAGTACACGCTGCAACCAGAGGAGTCCGTCCCGGGCGGTATCAAACGGATTATTGACGGAAGGGTCGGACAGGCCATCGACCACATCGACAGCGACAGTGACCACCACGAGACGGTCCACGAGGTTCGCAAGCGCTGCAAGGAGGTCCGGGCCGCGGTTCGTCTCGTTCGCCCGGTTCTGCCGACGTACAAGCGCGAAAACGCCCACTACCGGGATGCAGCTCGACGTCTCTCCGCGCTCCGCGACGCCCACGCCGCCATCGAGACATTCGATGACCATCTCAAGCCCGCTGTTGAGGCACGTGATGCCTTGGACGAGGCGACGCTCACTGACGTGCGGGCGACACTGCTCGACCGACGCGACACGATGGCCGCCGAACAAAACCTCGGGGAACGGCTAGAGAGGGTCCGCGCGGACCTCGTCGATGGACGAGAGCGGGTACCCGACCTCCCTGTCGCGACGGACGGGTACGACGCGGTGGCTGGCGGATTACGAAAGTCCTACAAACGGGCCCGTAACCGTATGAACGAGGCGTACGAGGACCCGGAGTTCGAACGCTTTCACGAGTGGCGCAAACGTATCAAGTACCACCGGTACCACACCAGGCTGCTCCGGCGTGTCTGGGTCGGGCCGATGAAACGCCGGCGAGCGGAACTCAAAGAGCTATCCGACACCATCGGCTACGAGAACGACCTGGCAGAGTTCGGGATGATGATGCACGACGAGCGGTTGTTCGCACCCGACACCAGGGAGACACTGGACGAGATACTCACCGCAGAGCGGGCCGAACTCCACCGCCACGGTCGACCACTCGGCGAACGACTGTTCGCGGAACACCCTGACCGGCTAATGGACCGTATTGGCGCCTACTGGGAGGCGACACACGAGTACGACCCTGAGACGTAGTTCGCGACGGCCGGCAG
>JBLGCN010000261.1:0-3707 GCA_047617405.1 Natronomonas sp. | reverse complement strand
AGCACAGACGATGGACGACGAGGGGGCTACCGAGGGGTTGACACAACTGGGGCTGACGACATACGAGGCGCGGGTGTTTGTCGCCCTCCAGAAACTGGGGAGTGGCACCGCAAGCGAGGTGGCGGACGTCTCGGAGGTGCCCCGCTCACAGGTCTACGGCGCGGCCGAGGGGTTAGAGGAGCGCGGGCTGGTCGAGACCCGTCAGTCCACGCCGACAGTGTACCGACCGACCGACCCCGAGGTGGCGCGGACGCGGCTGCTCGACCAGCTTGCCGAGACCGGGACGGAGACTTTCGACTACTTGGAGGGTGTCCAGCGGTCGGCGGGTGACGGGGAACGCAGCGAGGACATCTGGCTGGTCCACGGCGCGGACGCGGTGGCCTCGCGGGCGGCCGAACTCGCCGGCGAGGCCGACGACCGGGTCGTCTACGGCGTCGACGACCCGGACATGCTCGACGAGGCCACGCTGGACGCGCTCCGGGCCTGTGGCGAACAGGGGCTCGCCGCTGTCGTCGCCAGCGCAAACGAGGCCGTCCGTGCGGCCGTCGGGACACCGGTGGAGACACGCGCCATCCCCGACGACCAGAACCCCGAACTGCGGACCGGCCGGGTCCTGCTCGTCGACACCGACACTATCCTGTTGAGTGTCTTCTCGACGGCCGCGAGCGGCGAGGAGGTCGAGGAGGTGGCCTTCTGGAGCAAGGGGTCGACCTTTGCGGCCGTCCTCGTCGAGTTCGCCGGGGGGTGGCTGTCGGCCCCCGACGGCCGAGCCGACCCACGGGACTGAAGCCGGTCGCGGTCCACCCCTGGGTATGGGCACGCCACACGACGACCCGGGCACACAGGCCGTCACGGTGACCGAGCGGCTCCACGAGGAGTACCCCGACACGACTATTTCGCTGCGGTTTTCAACCAGACTCGAACTCCTGGTCGCGGTCATCCTCTCGGCGCAGTGTACCGACCAGCGGGTCAACGGCGTCACCGCCGACCTCTTCGAGACGTACCAGGATGTCGAGGCCTACGCCACGGCCGACCAGGAGGAACTCGCGGAAGCCCTCAACTCTGTCACCTACTACAACAACAAAGCCGACTACATCCGGTCGGCCTGCCAACAGATGGTCGAGGAACACGACGGCGAGGTGCCGGACACGATGGCCGAGCTAACCGACCTGAAGGGGGTGGGTCGCAAGACCGCAAATGTCGTCCTCCAGCACGGCCACGACGTCGTCGAGGGGGTGGTCGTGGACACACACGTCCAGCGGCTCACCCGCCGGCTGGGTATCACCGAGGCGGAGCGCCCCGAGGCCATCGAGCAGGAGCTGATGGAGCTGCTCCCCGAGGCGGAGTGGCAGGAGTTCACCCACCTCTGTATCAGCCACGGCCGGGCGGTCTGTACGGCCCGTAACCCCGACTGTGGGGACTGTGTGCTCGAAGACATCTGTCCGTCCTCGAAACTCGACAGCGACGTCGACCTGGCGGGTGAGGAGTCCTGGGCGTGACCGACCGGACGGCGACGCGTGGCCCCCGGCCCGTGTGACGCGATAGGCCTACACCGCGGACAACGGCTGAGGGCCGATACATCCGGAGGACGGCTCAGAACGGGAGGATGGCGTACCGGGAGAGATACCGGATGACACCGACGAAGTACGCGAGGAGCCAGAAGAAGACGTAGCCAAAGACACCCACCCGTAGCCGGCGCCGCCAGAACTGCATATTCTCGCCGCCGATCTCGTCGAGCAGGACCGCCTCGTCGTAGTCGTTGTAGAGGTCGTGACGGCGTTTTGCCCGGAAGATACGGACGATCCCGGTCCCGGCAAAGACGAGCATAGCGTAGGCCTGCACCCCGAGGAAGGCGTGGACCAGGGCGGCGCCCTGGAGCTGGTCGAACAGCCGGGGGACCATCCACAGCAGCAGCGGGACCGTCGTCAGCGCCAGCCCGGTGACGATGAATGTGAGGTGTGAGGTGAGCACGTCCCAGGTGACAGGGTCGTTGTCGATGACGATCCACGCCCCGTAGAGAAAGCAGGGAAAGCTCAGGGTCACGGCGATAAAGACGAGAGTCGCGATAGCCGCGTCGGGGACCATTCACCCGTGATAGTCGGTGAGACCGCTAAAGGGTGGTGGAACGCGCCGGGATTGGGGGCCCGGCCAGTCCCTCCACACCTCAGGGGTTGGGTCACCCCTCGGCGCGGTCCTCACCGAGTTTCTCGTCGAGGAACCTGTGGGCGTCTTTGAGGATCGCCCGGGGGCCGTCCTGGGTGACCGTATTGACGGCCTGTTCGTAGTCACGCCACTGCATGTCCCGGTGTTCCTCGCTCAACTCCGCCGACGCCTCGAAGGAGCGGGCGACAAAGAGGTGGACGGTCTTGTGGATGGTGTCCCCGCCGGCCTCGAACACGTAGTCGTAGTCCTTGCGGAAGCCATCGAGCAGCCGGAAGTCCTCGATCCCGGCCTCCTCTTTCACCTCACGGATGGCGGTCTGCTGGAGTTCCTCCTCCCCCTCGACGCCGCCCTTTGGGAACTCCCAGTCGCCGGGCCGGCTCTTCAGCAGGAGGTACTCCCGCCGGCCACGCGTGTCGCGAAAGAGGATGGCTCCCGCGCTCGTGGCCTCTATCATTACCGGTGTGTATTGGGGCCGCCGTTAAGAGGATATCGGAGCGGGCCGGGGCCAGACGAACCCTGGCCGCGGTGTGGCGGCGCGGACAGGCCAGACGGTGCTGGCGTCCCGGCACCGGAAGCGAAGTCGTTTTGAGCGCGCCGCGACCATCAGGTGGTATGCCCTTTGTGACGAAACTGCGACTCCAGAGCGGGGACCGGGACACCCTGGAGTCCGTCGTCGGCGACATCAAACGGCGCGCCGAGCGAAAGGGCGCGGAGTTGAACGGACCCCACCCGAAGTCCCCGACCGAACTCCGCATCCCCAAGCACAAGCGTGTCGAGGGGGACGGCGAGTTCGACCCCTGGCACTACACCGTCTACACCCGGACCATCGAGATCGTCGGACACGACGAGTTCGCCCGGTCGGTCGCCGGCCGCGCCTACCCCGACAGCGTCCACCTCGCCGCCGAGGTCGAGCAGGTCCGCAGCCAGCAGTAATCCGAGGTCCGAGGCCGGCGCCAGCCGACGGATAGTTAGTCCCCGCGGCCCACACCCGGGTATGGCAACCGACTCCACAGCCCGTGTCGACGAGGACTGGCTCCGCTCGCTGCGCCGGGAGTTCCACCAACACCCCGAACCCGCCTGGCGGGAGTTCTGGACCACCGCCCGGGTCGTCGAGGAACTCGACTCGATGGGCGTCGACGACGTGCTTGTCGGCCCGGAGGTCCTCGCCGACGGGGAGCGCTCGGCCCTGCCCGACGCGGACGAACTCGCGGCGTGGCACGAACAGGCCCGTGAGGCGGGCGCCGACCCCGACCTTCTGGAGCGGATGGAAGGAGGATACACCGGCGCGCTCGCGACCGTCGAGCGCGGCGAGGGGCCGACCGTTGCCCTACGGGTAGATATCGACGGGCTCCCCCGCGCCGAATCCGAGAGCGAGGACCACCACCCGGCACAGGCGGGCTTTCGCTCGGTCAACGAGGGCGCCATGCACGCCTGTGGCCACGACGCCCACGCGAGCATCGGTCTGGGGGTGCTCCGGGCGGTGCTGGACAGTGACTTCCGGGGCACGTTCAAACTCCTCTTCCAGCCCAGCGAGGAGATGATCG
>JBLGCN010000260.1:0-3715 GCA_047617405.1 Natronomonas sp. | reverse complement strand
CGATGACGACCTACCGGGGGACGGAGTACACCGTCAGCCTCGACAACGAGACCGGACAGGTCACGCTGACGGCGGTCCAGAACGTCTCGGCGCTCATCGCGGCCGACCCGGCCGTCGAGGACACCCGACTCCTCCAGAACGGCACGGCGTACGTCCGCTACGTCGAGAACGGCTCGCTCCGGGCCCTGTCGACGTATCTGCCCGACCCCGAGCAGGTCCGCTTCGGGGTCGGTGACGACTACCGGTACCTCACAGACGCCGGCAACGTCACCGCCACCGTATCGTCTGTCACCGCCGACACGGCGACGCTGTCCTGGACCACCAGCGTCACCAACCGGGTCCTCCTCGAGGAGGGTGCGAACGTGACGCTGAACGGCCAGCAACACTTCGTCCACTTCCCCAGCGAGGACCGCGTTCAGGTGTTGCCCGTCGAGGGGTACTACGGTAGCTACCAGAGCCAGCTGACGGAGCTTGACTACTTCGAGGAGCGGCGCAACGGTGTGTGGGGTGTCGTGATCCTGACCTTCCTGGCAGGGCTTGTCCTGCTCGGGACGGCGTATATGCCGGTGAAGTAATCAGGACCCGCCGGGCTCCGCACCGTAGCTCAGCAACGCCAGCCCGGCCCCGAGTGCCACGCCGAGTGCGACCCCGAGGAGCTGTAGGAGGGTGACGACTGCGCCGCCGGTGGCCCACGGTGCACCGAGTAACGTTCCCAGCGACCCGACCACCAGGACGACACCGACGGCGACTCCGAGCGGCTGTAGCCTGTCCTCTACTTCCATCATATAGCCTGCTCGTGGCACGCGGTCCTAAGTGGTGCGGTTCGACCCACACCGCTCGTGGCGCAGGACCCCCCGGGAGGCGTCCGGTCGCCCACGCTCGCAGACACCTCGCTGTTGCCCGGCACTCCCCCGTTCAACCCCTGCCACGCAGGAACGGGCCGAGAGGGGTCTGAACCACGCTCGTGGTCTCGCTCAAATCCTCAACGAGGTGTCCGGTCGCGACACAGAAGACGGGCCGAGAGGGATTTGAACCCCCGACCATCTGGTTAAAAGCCAGACGCTCTCCCATACTGAGCTATCGGCCCGTAACCGGTATTAGGGTGTTTGTGGCTAAGTCCTTACGATCAATCGTCCTCGAGCCAGCCCTCGAGTGCCTCGTCGACGAGTTCGCCCGGTCTGCTGTCGTCGAGTGACGCCTGCCGGCGGAGTTTGCAGTAGATGTCGGGGGAGAGCCGGAGGTCGAACTCCCCGGGTGTGGCTCCCGCGTCGGTGAGTGCGGTCTCGACACCGACCCCGTCGCCGACGGTGCTCGCCACCGAGCGGACCTGCCGGACGGTCATATCGTGGTCGAGCACCGCCCACGCGAGGTGGAGCCGGTCACTCCCGGAGAGTCGGGCGATGTGTTTCGCCGCGGTCGGGGCGATCTCTCCGCGGGCGACGTGGCGGCGGACCGCCTGTGGGAGGTCGTGGACCCGCGACCACTTCCGGATGAAGGAGACGGTGATGCCCTCGCCGGCACGGGCGGCTGCGGCCTTATAGGAGCCCTCCCCGCGCACGAGTGCGGCACACGCTGCGGCCCCGCGCAGCATCACGACGTTGTCGTCGGCCCCGGCTTCGTTGTCCGCGAACGCGCGAACCGTCCCCGCCGCGAGCGCGAGACTGTCGGGGTCGTCGGGGTCGAACTCGACGGCACGCTCGGCGTGCTCACCGGTCAGTGACGGGTCGCCGCGGATCACCGGCGCGCCGACCGGCGACTCACGGTCCGTCGGGATCGACTTCTCGGGGCCCTCACCACTCATCGATACACTGTAGCGGGCTTAGGGTCAAAAGTGTCCCGTAGACTCAGCCGTCGTCCTCGGACTCCCGACGCTCCGAGAGGTGCTCCCAGACCTCCGCACAGCCACACCCGTCGTCAATGTCCTCCAAGTGGTCTTCCTCCCGGGCCTCCTCCTCGGTATCAGATGTCGTTGTCATTGAGTCAGTCATGCCATCGACGGCCCTTCCGGGTCAGTCACCTCACCAATATATTCGGTCACTCATAAGTCTCGCCGCACCTGTAAACACTACCAACAGTTGGCTATACCGGCAACCGCGGCCGCTACCGCTGACACCGGCCGCCGGCCCCCTTCTCCCCCGGATGGCGGCCGAGATACGGGGCTTGCGGGGAGCGAGTCACCGCCACCGGCCGCCCGCTCCGTCCACGCGTGGGCGGCTTTTGGCCGATAAACGGGAAACAATATCCGCTTTTGACGGCTCCTCAGGCCGCGAGCGCGACATCGAGATACAGCATAACGACGACCCCACCCATCGTCCCGAGGGTTGCGACCCGCTCGTTGCCCTGGAGGTGGGTCTCGGGGACGACCTCGTCGCTGATGACAAACAGCATTGCGCCGGCGGCAAAGCCCATCGCGTAGGGGAGTACAGGCGAGACGAGTGTCACCGCGACGGCGCCGAGGACGGCAAGGGGTATCTCGACGACACCGGCCCGGACCCCGGCGACCGCGGCGTAGAGGCGCCGGTCCAGGCCGGCATTGACCGCGGCGACCGACACCGCAAGCCCTTCGGGGATATTCTGCACGCCGATAGCGAGCATCAGCGCCAGTGCCTCGTCGACCCGGCCGGAGCCAAAGCCAACGCCCACTGCCAGCCCCTCGGGCATGTTGTGCAGGGTGATCGCAAGGACGAACAGGACCACAGAGCCCAGCCGGGCATCGTCAACCGGCACCGACTCGTCGGCGGTTCCGGTGTCGGCGGCGTCGGCACGGCGCTCGCCGGTCAGGAGATAGTGGGCGTGTGGAACCAGCACGTCGGCACGGTCCAGAAAGAGCGCCCCGAGCAACACGCCGGCCAGCACCGGCACAGGCCGGAGCAGTCCCGTGGCCGCGACGCCGGGAACGACGACCGTCGTCAACTCGATACCCGGAACGATGAGGCTGGTGAAGCTGGCAGCGAGCATGACGCCGGCGGCAAAGCCAAGTGCCCCGTCGAGCACGCGCTGGCTGGGGTCCCGGACGACGAGGATGAGCGCGGCGCCGACGACGTTCAGCAGGGCGATAAACAGCCCGCCGACGAGCCCGTGGACCAGCGGGTTCGTCCCAAAGACGTCTGCGAAGGTGTCGGCGACCATCCCCTGGGAGTACCCCAGGTCGGTATTTAGTCTCCCGGACGCGCCCAACCACGGTGGTGTGCCCAACCCACGGGGCCGGCGCGAGCGGCCGCGTAGCGGTGTGTGTGCCCGCGTCGGGGGTCCCTCTCGACGACCATTGGGATACCGAGAGCCCAACCCTACGAGCGCCCCGCCGACATCCTACCGGCCGAAGGCGCTGTGCAGGCGCCCGAACGGACGCCGACGGGTCCGCCGGAGCGTGCGCATCACCTCGCACACCTGCTCGCGCCCCTCCGGGGAGTTGACCGGCTCCTCCAGATACTTGAATTTGTCTACCGTGTCCCCGGGTCCGGTGCCCTCGGGGCTGTCGGGACAGTCACGGCACTCAGCCCCGGCGGCGAAACGAGACGGGTGACACGTCTCCTACGGGCGTCACTCCGAGCGTGTGGCAGTCGGCCCACTCCGGTCCGGGCGCCGCGAGCGACCCACCGGCGAAACCTCTCCCACGGACACCCGAGGTAGCTGTCAGCGGACCACGGACAGAACTGACGCTGTCGATGCCGGGGCCACTCGCACGGACCCACGCTCCGGCCACGCCCGCCGCGCA
>JBLGCN010000259.1:0-3717 GCA_047617405.1 Natronomonas sp. | reverse complement strand
TGGGGCTCGTCCTCTACCACGGCAGCGAGTACAAGGACTACCTCGTCTGGTCGGCAGCCGCGAACATCGCCGAGCGGCTGGGCGCGGCAAACGCCTACGCGACAGAGAGTTACACGCTGTGTGCCGGCTGCCCGGTCGCGGTCCGGCAGGCTCGCGCACAGCTGCTCGTCGAGGCGGTCGACACCGCCCTGCTGGTCACCGCCACCCGCGAGGAGGACCTGCTCGACTACGAAAACGAGCGCTCCTCGTTCATGTTCAACTTCGGGAGTGGTGGGGCCGCCTGCGTCCTTGAGGCTGACCCGGCCCCCGACCGACGGAAAGCCGTCGTCAGGGAGAGCGCCGCGGTCACCGACGGCTCCTTTTCGGAGGATGTCGTCATGCCCGGCGGCGGCTCGGTCAACCCTACCACCGACGACACCGTCGACGGCGACCTGCACAGCCTGGACGTCCCGGACCCCGAGGGCATGAAAGAGCGCCTCGCGCCGGTCTCGCTGCCCAACTACTTGACGGTGGCCGACGAGGCACTCTCACAGTCGGGGTACGGCCGGGCTGACCTGGATTTCGTCGCCGTGACGCACATGAAACGGTCGTTTCACCGGACGCTGCTCGAGGAACTCGGTGTCGACCCCGACGAGGACGCCTACTACCTCGACGAGTACGGCCACATGCAGAGTGTCGACCAGGTGGTGGCGCTGGACGAGGGCCACGAGCGGGGCCGCGTCACGCCCGGTGACGTGGTGCTCTTTCTGGCCGCCGGGACGGGCTACACCTGGTCGGCGACAGTGTTAGAATGGCGCGGGGAGTGACGGCGGGTAGCGGCCGATACTGTCGCCGTGGCGGGGGCTTTTGTGGCTCGGTCACATACATGTTGTCAATGACACGACTGCGGATCGCTCTGCTGAACGCGGCCCATGGCGGGGACCACACCCGCCGAAACTTCCGGCGGGAGGTCGACGCGGACCTCGTGGAGTTTGACGTGGCCGAGCGGCAACTCCCCGACGGCTTCGCGTTCGACGGCTGCATCGTGACCGGGTCGCGGGCCTCGGTCTACTGGGACGAGCCGTGGATCGGCGAACTGAAGGAGTGGGTCGGCGACGCCGTCGAGGCCGGCCTCCCCTTTCTGGGGGTCTGTTACGGCCACCAGCTGCTCGCGGACGTGCTCGGCGGGCGCGTCGAGGGGATGGACGAGTACGAGATCGGGTACCGGACGGTCGAACACGACGGTTCCCCGCTGTTCGAGGGGGTCGACGAGGAGTTCACCGTCTTCACCACCCACTCCGACCGGGTCGCCGAACTCCCGCCCGGTGCCGACCTGATCGCGAGAAACGACTACGGGGTCCACGGCTTCCGGAAGGGGGATATCTTCACCGTCCAGTTCCACCCCGAGTACGACATGGAGACCGCCCGGACGGTCACGGAGGGAAAGGACGACCAGCTCTCCCCCGAGCGACTCCAAGCGGTGCTCGACGGGGTTACCGAGGAGAACTACGCGGCCGCCTGCGAGGCAAAGACACTGTTCGACAACTTCGTCGACTACGTCCGGGCACGTCGCGAGACCGAGGTCGGGGCGGAGACAGCCGCCGACGACTGACCGCCAACCCGCCCAGCGGGCCGACAGCCGGCTACGAGAACTGCCCGGTTACCGCCTCACACGCCTGACAGACAGTCACCAGCCCTGACCCTGTATCGGCACGCTCGACCGCCACGGTGGTCCGCTCGCCACAGTCCTGACACTCCCGGCGGATATCGGCTGTGCTCGTGTCCGCGGGCGCGCCAAGCGCCAGCGCAACCACGCGTTCGTCCCCCTCATTACGCCCGAGTTGCCACTCGCCCGGCGCGAAGCGGACCGTCTCACCGGCGCCGACAGTCAGGTTGCCGTCCTCGGTCTCGAAGGTGGCCTCCCCCTCGATGACGTAGAACAGCTCCTCCTGGTCGGGGTGACGGTGGTAGCCAAAGCCGAAGGCGTCGCCGGGCTCGAGTTCGTAGTGGTTGAGGGCCACCTCCTCGGCGCCGAGGGCTCGGCCCAGCGGCCGCTTTGCCGCCGCCGGCGATGTCCAGCTGTCGACATCGTCGACGTTCACCCGCTCCATCTCACTCGCTCCTGTCGATGTCGAGCTCCTCGTCGAGCCCGTCGAGCCAGTCTGCGTCGGACAGTTCCTCCATCTGCTCCCGGAAATGCTCCTCGCAGACGCCAACCTGGACCCCCTCCTTCTCGACGGTGATGT
Source organism: Natronomonas sp. (assembly GCA_047617405.1). Taxonomy (GTDB): domain Archaea; phylum Halobacteriota; class Halobacteria; order Halobacteriales; family Haloarculaceae; genus Salinirussus. Next base: position 1,492 of record JBLGCN010000259.1, on the reverse strand, counting down.
CCGCCCCCCGGTTACAGTAGTGGCACTCCATACCCGAATCTACTGGTGCCTCGGCTATGAAGCCTGCGAACCGGACCGGCCACCTGCCACGGACGCACGGTCGCAGCGACCACGGTCGCCGGGTCGAACCCCTGTTGGCCTGTACTGACACGCCAAACGGCTCGCTCGGCCTGCTGAAACCGACGCGTTGATACCGACCGGGTGACCGATCCCGGCTGTGAACCGGCGGGTGCTGCGCTACGCGGTGTTGTTGCTGGGCACGCTCGCGTACACCTGCCTGACCTTCGTCTGGTTCTCGCTTGCGGCGTATCTCTCGGCGGTCACGGCCGACCTCTCGCTCACCGCCACGCAGGCCGGCCTCCTCACCGGTGCGATCCCGCTGACCTACATTCCGCTCTCGCTGGTCTCGGGGTCGGTCGTCGACCGGGTCGGCCCGTACCGGGCCATCGGCGCCGGTCTCGCGGTCTTTGGGGCCGCACAGGTCGGCCGCGCCGCCGCCGGCTCGTTTGCCGCGATACTCGGGCTTACAGTTGTCGTGGGTGCCGGTGCGACCGCGGTCACCTTCGGGCTCCCGAAGCTGGTCTCCGAACTCTTCCCGGCGGACGCCTCCGGCGCACCCTCCTCGGTGTACGTCCTCGGTGCCTCCGCGGGGACGGCCGCCGCCTTCAGCCTTGGGCGTGGTCTGCTTGGGCCGGCGGCCGGTGGCTGGCGGCCGCTGTTCCGGCTGACCGGGTTCGCGGTGCTGGGCTACGCCGGCTTCTGGCTGGTGGTCGTCCGGCTCGTCCCCCTCTCGCGGCTGCGCTCGGCCGACGCCGCGGCGGCCGCGGCCAACGCCGACGACGAGGTCAGCCTCGCCACACTGCGACGCGACATCGCCCGGGTGTTTGCCAGCGGGTCGATGCGGTTGGTCGTCGTCGCCGGTGTCGTCTACCTGCTGGTGGTCCATGGCTTCCAGAACTGGCTGGCAACAGTGCTCGAGGCCCGGGGGGTTCGGGCCTCGCTGGCTGCGACGGCTACCAGCGGTTTCGTCGTCGCCGCGGCAGCCGGAACACTCACCCTCCCGGTTCTCTCCGACCGGATCGACGCCCGGGGGACCGTCATCGCGGCCTGTGGTGCCGTCTGTGCGCTGGGGACGGCGGTACTTCTGGTTCCCGGGGTCCCCGCCGTTGTCGGTGTTGCCGGCGCGCTCGCGGCCGGTGTCGGGGCCGGTGGTATCTCCCCGCTGGTCCGGGTCGTCCCCGCCGAACTCGAGGCGGTCGGCCCAGCACTGACCGGGACGGCCGTCGGGCTGGTCTTTGCCGTCGGCGAGACCGGCGGCTTTCTCGGCCCGTTCCTCATCGGGTGGCTCTACGACCTCTCCGGGTCATACGCGCCGGGGCTCGCGGTCATCTGTGCGTGTTCGCTCGGGGCTGTCGTGGCCGGCCGGCGACTCCCGGTCTGAGTGTCGACGGCGTTCACAGCTGGCTGGCACACTCTCGGCAGTAGGCGTAGC
>JBLGCN010000258.1:0-3733 GCA_047617405.1 Natronomonas sp. | reverse complement strand
GTGTCCCGAGTGTGGGGCTACCGAGACTTGTCGGTATGAGATCGAAAAGTGACCAAGCGCACTGAGTGGCTAATTCATCCGGCTCGGTGTGGAACCAACGGCCACCGACTGCTGAATTCACGCTCTGTGTCTTGCACCCCGGTACTGGCAACTGTCGAGGGCTTCGAGAGAGCCATCTGTCGGGAAATTCAGAGTGATACGGGAATTCTGTGCGACAGGTTACTATCTGAGCGGAAATCGGTCTTGATCGGAATGTCAATACCCAGCCTGCACGCGGGACAGGTTCCTTTTGCTTACTCGATCTCCAGCATCTCTCTCCGTAGCTCGCGTTTTTGTTCTTCAGAGCGAGAGTCGTAGTGTTCTTCAAGGACTGTGGTAGACACATCCATGCGGTCGGATAGTAGCTCTTTGGGGTGGCCTTCGTTCAGCCAATACGTGATTGACGAGCGCCGGATTGGGTGCGGCGACACTGACGATGGGCAACGGGCGGCGTAACTGTGGCCTGTGGCTTCGCACTCGTCTATCTCGCGGTCGTGGGGGCATCCTTGGTCCAAGGCACATGGACGGGTCATTTTGACTATCGCTTTCCTCAGCGTCGTCCTGTGCTTCCTGCCGTGCTTGCTGGAGAACAGGGGTTCGTTCCCAAAGTCGTCGGTCTGGTCTATTCGCCGTGCTTCGATATAGTCAGTGACCACCTCCATGACTGTTGGGCTAAGATTCACCTGCCGCTCGCTTTTCGTTCCGTTTTTGAGTGGTCTATCTTCGTCGGGCTTGTGTTCAAGCTCGATGTAGCCGCCGTTTTCGTTGACGCTTCCGACGTTGAGGCTCCGGGCCGCGCCGATCCTGATTCCGGTGTCCCACAGGAGCGCAAACAGAGCGTGGCGCTGGCTGGCATACTCGTAGGTCTGGAGGTAGGCCAGAATGTCTTCGACTCGCTCCGGAGCAAGTGTGGTGTCGCGGCTGGTGTCCCGGTCGGTCGGGATTATCATGTTCTCGGAGAGGGAGTCGTCTATCAGGTTGCGGCCTTCGCACCAGCTTATGAATTTGCGAAGTGCAGTCAGGTTATTGTAGACCGTGTTTTCGCTGACTTCTTCGCTCCGTTTGAGTCGGTAGTCAGAGAGCAAGAAGGCGTCAATGTCGTCTATTTCTTCGACGCCTTCCTCAGCGCAAAAGGCAACAAATTGTTTGAGTGCCGACTTGATGTTATATCGTGAGCTGTCACTCAGGTCTGGCCCGCGCTCAGTCATGTACCTGTCCACGGCTTCGGGTGGGGTGAATTGTCGTGTCATATTCCGTTTTCTCAGTTTTGGGAATATAGCCGTATCGGTGCGGAGCGGGGCTGTACCGCCGTTTGCGGCGGGGAGGTCGGCAGTTCAAATCTGCCCGAACCCATCCGCTTACACAGGCTCACCCCCTACTGGTAAGCTACCCGCCCCTCTCCTATCAACTTCCATGACTGATTATCCGTGTCGACCTGCTGCTCCTTAGCCGTCCATCTGTGACTACTGCGGTGGGCGCACTAGGAGTAAGGACCACCCCCGACGACGGGAGGTGTCACCCACAAGCCACAGTACTGTACTGTGACGGCCGGCTGACCACGGACACCACGCCCGGCGGCCTGTCACAGCCCGCCTGTTTCGGGTGCTTCAGGGGTCCGGTGACTAGGGACGCCCTGAGGGCACCATCTACCGACCCGCGCACTAGCGGAGTACTACCGGAACAGCGCACAGGCTGCGCGGAACCCACTGATTCCGTTCGACCGCCCCCTGGTCGAGACCCGCGCCTGCCCTGCAGGGGCGGACGGGTGTGGCCCCCTCAGCCCCCGCCCCCGACACTGCGGTGACGGGTGACGCCTTGACTATCTGGGACACTCTCTGTAACTCACGCCCATATCAGCAGCATTCCTTCGCTGACGGGCGAAGGCTGACCGGGGTCAGTCCCCGACTGCCTCGACGGCCGCCCCAATCCCGAGGGTCTGCTCGCCCCCGTTCACCGGCCCGATGACCTGGAGCCCGATAGGGTGTGTCCCACCCTCGACCGGCAGGGTCAGCGCCGGGCAACCCGCAAGATTGACCGGGCGCGTGTTGACCGCAAGCGGCGGCGTCGTGTCAGGCGCGCCACTCGAGTAGGACGTGGGGCTCCACGTACCCGTCTCGATTGGCTGGGTCGGCATCGTCGGCGTCACCAGGGCGTCGCAGTCGGTCAGCGCCGCCGCGAACTCCTCGGCTAAGGCCCGCCGACGGTTCCGGGCGGCCACATAGTGGTCCGCACCCTCGCAGTCGAGAAGGTACACGCCCTCGACGGTTTTCTGCTGGACCACCTCCCCAAACTGTCGGTCCGGGTCGGCGATGCCTGCGGCGGCCCCGTGGTGCCAGGCGGCGTCGACCTCCTCGCGGCGAAACAGCGGCGTTGCCCCCGCCCCGAGGAAGGTTGCGAACTCGACGTTGACCAGCGCGTTCCAGACCGGGACCGCCTCCTCGACCAGCGGGAGCGACACCCTCTCGACCGTCGCGCCGGCGTCCGCGAGCGCGTCGACGCGACTGCGGACCGCGTTCTCGACTGTCGAGGAGACGTGGTCGCCGTAGAACTGTTTCGGGAGGCCGAGCGTGAGTGACGCGGGGTCCGGCGGTGTGGCCAGCGCGTCGGCGAACCCGGTGTCGCCGTCGGCGATGACGTCGAGTACCCGGGCGGCGGTCTCCAGGTCCGGGGCGAGTGGCCCGACGTGGTCCAGGGTGGAGGCGAGTTCGACGACGCCGGCCGTCGGGACCCGGCCCCAGGTCGGCTTGACCCCGACCAGCCCGCAGAAGGCGGCGGGGATGCGGACGCTCCCGCCGGTGTCTGTCCCGAGGGCGGCGTCGGCGGTACCCCCGGCGACCGCAGCCGCGCTCCCAGCCGACGAGCCGCCTGTAACCCGCCCGGGCGCGGCGGGGTTTTCCGGGGCACCGAAGGCCGATGTCTCCCCTGTCGGTCCGTAGGCGAGTTCGTCCATATTCGCCTTTCCGACGACCGTCGTACCGGCCTCCAGCAGCCGGGTCACGACGGCCGCGTCGCCCCCGGGGACGGCGTCGGCGAACACCGCCGAGCCACAGGTCATCGGGGCGCCCGCGACGGCGGTGTTATCTTTCACCGCGATATCGAGGTCCGCGAGCGGTCCGTCCCCGCCGGTGACCTCGAACCGGCTGATGAAGGCGTTGTGTGGGTCGCTGTCCGGCCCGGGGTCGACCGTCACGTCCGGTAGGTCGCGGTCGACGGTCGGGGCGTAGTCGGTTCCATCGGGGGAAAGCGTCGCGTAGCCGTCGAGGCCGCCGGCAACCTCGGTCCGCACCGCTTCCCGGCGTTCCGGGCTCAACTCCAGCCCGAGTCGCTCGGCGAATCGCTCGACGTCCTCCGTGGTGATGTCGGGCATCCAGAGTGCAGTGCCCCGCCGAGGGGAAATGTGTTCGCCCCGTCACGCCCCGAACGGTAAAGACGCCGGGGCCAGAGACGAGGGTATGGCATGGGAATCGGCGATCGTCGACGGGTTCGACGCGGCCGGAATCGGGGTTGTCCCGTACCTCCCGGACACCGCCGTCGCGCCCGTCCTCAGGGCCGTCCAGTCGGCCGGCTTCCGGACCGTGCGAGTCGAACGCGAGGAGAGCGCCGTTGCTGTCGCGGCGGGCGCCTGGGTCGGCGGCGAGCGCGGGGCCGTTGTCTGCCAGTCAAGCGGGATGGCCAACGCGCTCAACGCGGTCGG
>JBLGCN010000257.1:0-3733 GCA_047617405.1 Natronomonas sp. | reverse complement strand
GCGGTGACCCCGACGATGACCGCCAGCGCGGCAATAAGCAGCCGGGGGAGGTAGCTGGTGACGCGCATCCAGAAGAGCTGGATGTCGAGCAGTTGCACGATACTGAGCGCGAGGACGATTGCCAGCACGTAGACGAACACGGCAACGAGCGAGGCGATCAGGCCGATAGTCGAGGAGCCGACCGTCCGGACGCTCCGTTCGAACGGGCTCCCTTCGACGGCATCCGCGAAACTGCTGGCGGTCAGCGCCCGTCGGGTCCACCGCCAGGCCAGATATGCGGCGACCAGCCCGATAACGAGAACCGCGACCGAGAAGGCGAAAGCGGCCTCCTCGGAGAAGAGACGGCGAACAAACCGCGGCACATCGACCTGCATCAGTACTCCTCCGGGTCGAGCTCGATGACCAACTCACCGGCTTTAAACGCCCGGACCATCCCGTCGGACTCCGAGAGCACAATCGCGATAGCGTTGGTGTCGCGGGTAATGGCCCCGGCAGCCATGTGGCGGGCACCCAGCCCTTTCGGGATGTCGACGCCCTCCGCGGAGGGCTCCAGATACCGGTATGCGGAGACGATTTTCCCGGAGTCGGAGATGACGAAGGCGCCGTCCAGCCGGGAGAACTCCTTCAGCATCACGTTCACGATCGGGTCGCCGACGTGGACGTGGGACTTCTCGAAGGGGTTGTACGACAGCGGCCGGGACTTGTTCATCACCTTGCCGGCGTCGCCGACGACGAACAGCGCCCCGACCTGTTTTCCCTTCTGGCCTTTCCTGCCGAGTTCGATACAGACCTCGAAGACATCACGGACAACGTCGGGTTCGGGCCGGGAGTTGACGAAGAGGTCGTAGACGCCTGTCGGGGAGTACTGGTCGGCCCGAACCCGCACGACCGTGTCCATCCCGTCGCCGAACATCGAGGTCGCACACGCGACGGTGTCCTCGTCCTCGACCAGCCCGTCCTGGGCGGCCCCTTCCAGGCCAAACCGCAGACGCCCGTCCACGTCGGTGAACTCGAGTGGGAGTTCGACGAACGTCTCGGCGTCGATGGCGTTTTCCTGCGCGACGACGACCACCGGTAGGTCAGTGGTATCGTCGGCAAAGTCGTCGTAGGTGCTGGCGCCCGGGGAGAAGAGGAGGACCGCGTCGACGTCGGCCACGACCTCATCGACCAGGTCGTCGATGGCACTCATTATCCTTTCAACTCAGTAGACAGGAAAAAAGGTTGCGGCAGCGCGCGTGGCTGTCAGCCCCTGTCAGACACCGGAGTGGCCCGTAGCGCCATCCGTCGCGCCAATCTCACTTGCGTTGATATGTACGTGAGCGTATATTCCAGGCGCAAGACCCTCCGGGGAGCCCGTCGGTCAACCGCAAGGCCGGCCGGGGTAGCAGCTACCTGAGCCGAGGGGGGTTGATGAGGGGCAACACAGTGCCGGGTTCGGCGGTGTCGACTGTCGCTGTGCCGACCACAGCACTCCCTGTCACCCGACATCGTCGCCCGCGTCGACGAGTCGCTCATACACCGTGGCGAACGACTCCCGGACCGTTGCCATCGGCACGCCCGCTCGACGGGCAAGCGCGAGTGCCCCACCCATCCCGACGCCCTCCTTCGCCTCACCGGCGGCAAACGGTGCCATCCCGGCGTGGTCTCTCCCGTCGAAGCCGGGGTCGGTGACCGTCACGTCGACCGCGAGTGCGTCGGCTGCCCCCGACAGGTCGGCGGTGTGGTCAGCCGCGACGTAGCTCGTCGTTGCCAGGTCGAGCCTGCGGTCGACCCCGTCGTGGCGGAGCAGGGCGGCGACGGCGAGCATCTGGGTGCCGCCGGCGAGTGTGACCGCGGTGTCTGTCTCCAGCGCACCGCGGGCGATGCCCGCCGCGGTCGCAAGCACCGGGTCACCCATCCGCCGGACCGCCCGTTTCGGGCGGTTCGCCGCGCCGCCGGGCTCGAGCCCCGAGGCGTCGAGCCCCTCGGCGACGACTGCCCGTTTCTGCTCAAGCGGGTTTTCGGGGAGCGAGGAGGAGACTGCGGCAGGCTCCCCGAGCGCCCGCAGAACGCCCATCGCGGTGGTCGTCCCGCCGGGGACCGACTCGGCGACGAGGAGTTCGTCCTCGGGGAGCTTCCGGCCGAACTGTCGGGCTGCCTCGTACGCGCCCGGCCCCGTCGGGACCGGGTCGTCCTCGCGGATGTCGTCGCCCGGTCGCGCGCCGACGGTCACCGTCCCGGCGGCGGTTGGCTCGGCGAGTCCACCGTCGACGACCGTGCTGTCGAATCCGAGGGTCTCGCGGACCGCCCGGGTGACGGCCGCGGGGGTCGGGCACCCGCTCGGGCTGACCGGGACGACCGGCGACCGGACCGGCTGTCCGTAGTCGACAATCTCGGCGTCGGCTGCCGGGGTGTGTCCCCGGAGGTCGGGGTCTGCGCCCGCTGCGCTCAGGCCCGGGACCGCCGCAGTGTCGGTCGAGCCGGCGACCAGGAGAAATCGCATTGACCTCTGTTCGGGGTCAGCCCACCTCAATGTCGCGGTCAGTCCCGAGCGCGTGCCCGGACTGCGGGCGCCAGCCGGGCCCACCTGCCGACGAGTGCCGCCGCCGGGCGCTACAGGAGGCCAAGCCCCATGAGCACAGCCAGGCCGACGACGATTGTCGCGAGGATGCTCTCGGTGTACCAGGCAACGAGCGCCGCGGCCACCCCGGCCACGAGGCGGCTGTTTCCCGCGACAAAGACGGCCCCGCCGGGGGCGAGGACGGCGGGCACCACCAGCGCCGAGAGGACCGCCGCGGGCACCATCCCGAGTGCCGTCTCCACACGGGCCGGGACTGTCCCCAGATACTCGAACAGGAACAGAAACGACGCCCGGAGCAGGTAGGTGCCGACACCGGCAAGGGCAACCGCGGCCCAGACAGTCGCGTCGGCGGCGGTCACTCCGGCACCTCCGCCGGCGTGTCGACGCCGGCCCACACAGCAACCAGGGTGCCGACCGTGACGCCCGCCAGCGCGCCCGCGAGCAGCCCGAGATTGAACGGGAGCGCGACACCGGCGGTCGCCACACTGCCACCGACCACCGCTGCGGTCACGGTAGCCCGGTTCTGGGCCGCAGCGGGCACCAGGAGGGCGAGAAAGGTCAGCGGGACGGCAAACCGAAGCGGGAGCCACGCCGGCACCCGTGCGCCGGCGACCGCGCCGACGACGGTACAGACCTGCCAGACGGCCCACAACGGTGCCGCCGTCCCCAGGAAGTACCACCGCTTGCGGGTAACCCCGTCCATCCCCTCGGCGTACCGTGTCACCGCCAGCGCGAACGCTTGGTCGGTGAGGATGTAGGCCATCAGCCCACGCCAGCGTGAGCCCTCCTCGGTGAAGTGCGGGGCCAACGATGCCGAGTACATCACGAGCCGGGAGTTGATGATCAGCGCGGTCCCGACGACCACCAGCAACGTCCCATCCGCCCCCAGTAACTCGATCATGGCCAGCTGCGAGGCGCCGGCAAAGACAACGGCAGAGAGCGCGGTGGCCTGCAGGACCGACAGCCCTGCGCCGACGGCCGCGGCCCCCGCCACCAGCGCAAAGGGGACCACGCCGACCATCACGGGCGCTGTCGCGGCCAGTCCGGCACGGAAGTCCTCCCGACGACTCATCAGGCCGGCTTCGATACCGCGGGTGACACCCTTTGCGGTTCGCGGTCGTGACCCTCCGACGGCGGCCGCGAGGCGGGCGGGTCAGGACCCCTCCCGCAGGT
>JBLGCN010000256.1:0-3768 GCA_047617405.1 Natronomonas sp. | reverse complement strand
CGCGAGAGAGAGCATGTCGGGGCTACTCGGGACGGCGGAAAGCCCCTTTCGGTTACTGAACAGCGGGGGCGTGGCCGGCGTCTCGCCCACACATCCGGCCGTCGGGGTCGGGGGGCCGGTCAGTCCGGGGAGCCTGTCCCGGGCCCCGTCGTCACGCTCTCGTCGTCGGTATCCACGGTCTGTTCGCCGTCGGCGCTCCGGTCGGCCCGGGTGATCGCCGGCGTCGGGTCGGGGTCCGGCACCGACTCCGGTTCGACCGCCGGCCTCGCCCCCGTGACCACCTCGTCGTCCAGGACCGGCTCCGAAACCATCGACATCTCGTCGCCGGCGCGGATGGCACCCTCGACAGTCGCCTCGTGGTGGACCTCGACGTAGTCCCCGGAGATGTCGCCGCGCACCTCCACACCGGGGCCGATACGGACCGTCCCCGAGCGGGTGGTGACATTCCCGGTTACCTCGGTGTCGGCCCCGACAGTCACCCCCTCCTTCGCGCGGAGGCTCCCAAAGACCTCGTTCTCCCGGCCGACGACCAGCGACTCGGCGCGGATGTTGCCGTGGAGCCGGCAGTCGTCGCCGACCCGTCCCGGGGTGGAGACCCGCCAGGCGTCGTCACCCACCCGGGCCGACCGCGGGATAACGACCGGCTGGTGCTCGCGCTCGTCGCTCATCAGCGCCTCGACCATCTCCTCGGCGGCCTCCTCCTCGCCGATCCGCAACAGCTGTGAGAGGTAGACGAACAGGAAGGTGATGGTCGGCATGGGGTTGCGGATGACGATCCACCCTGCGGCCTCGAAGCCGTCGTCGATATCGACGTCGTCGCCGATGTCGAGGTCGCCGGCGACTTTCAACTGACCCCCGACCTGGACGCGCTCGCCGAGGTAGGCGTCCTCCCCGACGAGGACGTCCCCGTCGACCGCACACCACATGTCCAGCCGGCAGTCGCCCGCGGCCTCGATGGTGCCGCCGAAGCCGACGCGCTCACCCGCGATGACGTTACCCCCGCGGACCCCGAACTCCACGTGGCTCTGCCCGCCGATGAGAACGTCACCGTCGGTCACGAGGTCGTGTTCCTCGACGTGGGTCCCGTCCGGGATGACCAGTTCGTCGAGCGGGTCCGAGCGGAATATCGGCACAGACGTTGGCGCGTGTTCGGCGGTATTAAAGCCTGAGGCTCCGTCTGACGAGCGTCTGACGCGCGTGTGACGCCGGCCGACGGACCAGGGGCCGGGCGCCGGCCGACACACCCGGCTCACGAAGCCGAACAGCCAAGGGCGGTCGGCACTATCCACAGGTATGCCGGAGTTGCACGCTGTGACGCACGCGAGGACGCTGGTGGCTGCGCCGGGGCTGCGCGACCACGACGACAGGGAGCCGGTCGCCCGCTTGCCGGACCGTGACGAGGCCGTCGCCGCGGCGAGGGAGGACAGATGAGCGACGCCGAGGTCGGCGGTGCGAGTCAGTACATAGATACCGAGGGGCTCTACACCGCACTCGCAGAGACACTCGGCGAGCCGGACTTCTGGGCGCTCTCACCACACGACCCCGGGCTCGGAAACGAGACACTCTTTCTGATGTGGGGTGACCGACGCTTCGTCGTCCAGCGGCCGCCACTCGCCGGCGCGCCGGCGGCGGCACACGACCTCTTCCGGGAGTTCCGTCTGTTGGAGGCCCTGGAGTGGACCGACCTCCCGACCCCTCGGCCCGTCCTGGCTGTCGCCGATGAAGGGGTCGCCCGCGCACCGTTTACTGTCGTCGAGCGGCTGGACGGGAAGGTCCTCCGTCACGGCGAGCCGATGGCCTACGTCAAGGGTGCAAACCGCCGGCACGTGGGCGAACAACTGGTCGACACACTCGCCGAGGTCCACGCGGTCGACCTCGGGGAAGCGCGGCTGCTGGAGGGAACTGACACCGACATGGCGCTCGACCGCGGGCTCGCCGACCGGGTCGGGGACTGGCGCGAGCGCTTTGCCAGCTACCGCGACCGGACCGACCGCGAGGTCCCGGGGGCCGAGGCGGTCGGTGACTGGTTAGCAACGGCCGTTCCGGACGACACCGACCGGACGCTCGTCCACGGCGACTACACGCTCGGTAACGTGAAGTTCACCCCGGAGACGCCGCCGGCGGTCGTTGGCGTCCTTGACTGGGAACGGGGCGGGGTTGGCGACCCGCTTGCCGACCTCGGCCGGCTGCTCGCGTTCTGGTTCGAGACCGAGCGGGAGGCCTGTGGGCTCCCCTTCGAGTTCGCACCACGGTTCCCCTCCCGTGACGGCTACCACTCCCGGGCGGACCTGGTCGAGCGCTATGAGGACGCGACGGGTCGGCGGTTTGCCGACGACCGGTTCTACCGCGCGCTCGCGCTGTTCGAGGCCGCGACCGTCTTCGAGGGGTACTATCTGCGCCACCTGACCGCGGCGTCCGACCGCCCCGGCTTCGCGGAACTGGAGACGGCCGTCCCCGCGCTGGTCGAGCGCGCACAGGGGGTCATCGACGGCGCGGAGCCGCTGTAGCCGCGGCGGTACGGGTGCCGTGTGGTCACACACCCGGCCTCAGTCCCCGGTCTCCGAGGCGGTCGTCTCCACCGTGATATCGGGGCAAAAGAGGTCGTCGACCGAACACTCGAAAAACGCCGCGAGCTTGAACACGAGTTCGACCGACGGGTCGTACCGGTCCCGCTCGACGGCGTTGATTGTCTGCCGTGTAACCCCGATGTGTTCGGCGAGCTCCCGCTGACTGACGCCGAACTGCCCGCGGTACTCGTCCAGTGAATTTTCCATACCGGCTACCTCCGCCGGCTAAACACGACGAGGAAGACGCCGTAGGTCAGGAACAGGGCGGCCACGAACAGGGCAATGGCGGTGCTCCAGGGCTGCCACTCGAACAGCCCCACCCCCCACGCGACAGTCAGGGCCGGAAACACACCCGCCGACCCCAACCCGAAGACGGTGAGCGTCCACTGTGCGGCCTCCTGAGAGATGGCCTCGTCACGCTCGTCGAACACCGGCGCCGTCGCCCGTGACCGAAGCAGCACCACCCCGAGCATGGTCGCGAGGTACACCCCGACGCCGACGAGCGGGCGCTCAAGCACGGTGAAGCCGGCGAGTGCAACCCCGCCGAGCACGGCCAGTCCACCGACCAGACGCCTGACCCGTGCGGGCCGGTCGACGACACTGCTCATGGCTGTCGGCCGCGCACCGGTTCCACCAGTGACAACCCGCCGAGGACGAGGTAGACGCCGGCCACGGCGAGGGCGACCACCGCGGGTAGCCCCGTCCAGGTGAAACAACCCGGCCCGTCGGCGGCCACCAGCGCGGGAAAGCCCACCGCGGAGGCGATACCGATGACACCCAGTGCCGCGTCTGCAGGTGAGGGCCTGTCAATCCCGTCGCCAACTGGCGGCCCCGGGTCGGCCCTGTGCCAGAGCCCGAGTGACGCCGCAACGCATAGCGCAACGCCGATGAGCGGGCGCGAGGACGAGAGGACGCCCGGGGTGGCTGCTCCGGCGCCGAGGAGCACTCCGGCGCCGGCCGATACGTTCGGTCCGTGCGTGTCCTGTGCTGTTGCCATTTGTCGGTCCGTCAAACGCTCTTGTCGTAAAGAGCGTTTTACAGTAAAACGTACTTTACGTCATCGGATAAACGTTACGGGCGACGGCACAGCGTGAGACGCTGCTCGGGGCTGTGGCGATAACCACCAGAAGAGGGGCGCACGGACTCAGAGAAAGCGGAACGTCTCCAGATTCTTCGGCGCAAAGGTGCGCATATTGTAGTC
>JBLGCN010000255.1:0-3793 GCA_047617405.1 Natronomonas sp. | reverse complement strand
CCGCGTAGTTCTCCGCGCCGACCACCGCCACCGGCTCGTCCCGGTAGAAATAGGCGTCACACTCGACGCAGTAGGAGACCCCCTGGCCCTCGAACTCTTCGACGTCCGCGATGGCCGGGGTCTCGTAGGACGCACCGGTGGCGATCACGAGCCCGCGTGCCTCGTACTCGGCCTCGGTGGTCTCGACGAGGAACGTCTCCCCGGGGGTGTCCACCCGGACGACCTCCTCGTTGATGATACCGGCGCCAAACTGGGTCGCCTGCTCGCGGCCCCGTTCGAGCAGCTCCGGGCCGGTGATCCCCCCCGGGAACCCGAAGACGTTCTCCATCCGGTCCACGTCGCGGGTGGTTCCACCCTCGTCGTCGAAGACGACCGTTTCCTGGTCTGCGCGTGCCGTGTAGACAGCGGCGCTCAGCCCTGCGGGGCCGCCGCCGACGATTGCGACATCGAGCGTCTCGACTGAACTGTCTCCACTCATCGCCGGGGCATTGGGGAGTGCTATGCTTAATAGTTGTGGAATTTTTGCACAATACTACCGCGGCAGCGGTGCCCAATCAAGGCTGCTTGAAGCCCCCTCGATAGCGGTCGGCGCCTGCACTCCCGACGCGCTCGCGGTCACTCGCCGGGGTGACGCCGAAGTTCCCGCCGAACACCGAGGCGGGCGAACGCGTCCTCGACCATCCGTTCGACCTGTGCGACCAGCGCCCCCCACCGCTCGTCGTCGGGAGCGAGCCCGATTGTCCGCGCCAGGCGCATCGTGTCGAGGTGGTAGACCTCCTGAAGACCGGGTTCGACCTCGCGGACGACGACCCGGCAAGGGAACAGTGCCCCGACTCGGGAGTCGCCGGCCTCCAGCGCGTGTTCGGCTGCGGCCGGCACGCCCAGCCCAAGGACAGTGTAGGGCGTCATCTCGACGTCCCGCTCCTCGTCGAGCCGGCTCGAGGGGGAGAACGTCGTCGGGATCCGAAACCCAACTGCGGTGGCGGCCTCCCTGACTGCGTCGAGTGCCGCCTCGTGGTCGGTCCGGAGCAACACTGCGCGCTCGCCGAATTCCTCGGTCCGGAGGTTCCGGGTCAGGTCGTCGGTCGACATAGCCGATAATATTGTTCTAAGTGTACAAAACTGTTGTGCCGCAACCCACACCGACACTCCTCGGGGCCAGGGCGGAGTCGTCAGGTAGCGCCGGTCAGAGGGCCAGGAGCTGCCAGGCGAGGAAGACGACGGCCGCGCCGCCGACAGTGCTGAGGACAGCGTGGCGGCGCTGCCGGTCGGCATCGGGGTCGCAGACGACCCCGCCGTGGCTGTGGCCCGCGCCCCCGCCGGTACACTCGGGGACCATGTCGAGGGCGACGTGGGCGAACACCCCGGTCGAGAGGCCGTAGAACACAGCCTTGACCACCGGACCCAGGTCGGGCGTAACGAGTGCGAGTGGGACCGCGGCCAGCCCGACCGCTGCCGCGGGCAGCGCCATCACGACGGCGGGCAGGCCGTCCCGGGACAGGGCCTCCGCACCCCCGAACCCTGCAGGGAACTTGTGGGCGACCACGCCGTAGCCGAACAGCGCAGTCAGCGACGGCAGGCTCCCGTAGACGACACCCATGACCGACCCCGCGAGTACGGCGTGCAGCGACAGCTCCGCGACCGCCGCGTTGACCGGCAGCTCCCGGTGACCGAAGAGGTGGCCGAGTTCGTGGCCCCCGTACCCGACCAGGTAGCCGGCGGCGATGGCGAACCCACCGTATCTCGGGTGCTGAGCGACCGCCTTCGGCGCCAGCAGGGCGGCTGCGCTCGCGAGCATCGCCCCGCTGGCGAGCCCGTAGGCCCACAGGCGCCGACCGGGTTTCCTCAGTCGGCCGTACCGCTGGACGGCGACGCCACCGGCCATCGCCAGGAACGCGAACGTGGCGATGCCGACGAGCTTCGTCCGACCGACCAGCGTGCCGGCGACCACTACCGCCACGAATGCCAGGAGTGCCCCGATACCGACGACCGTGGCCAGCCTCTCCCGGCTGTCGAAGTCCAGTGTCTCTCTTTCCTTCTTTATATTGCGCATAAATAACAATACTACTGCGGCGCTGTTAAATCTTCGTTCGACCGTCGCTCCCTCGCTGCACCCCCGTTCTGGCGACAGTCGTCCCGGCGTGGACGCAGCACATGGGTGACCCGACCGGTGCCGACATTCGATACCGGTGTCCTCTTTCGACTGTCCTGCACCCACGCCGGAGGCACCGTATATGACTGGTGCCGCGGTGCTACGGCACTACAACAGCCGAGACCGAAATCCCACCAACTCGGGTCGAAAATCCCGGCGGCAGTATTGTACAAAAAATACATTTATATCCAGTCCAAGTGTGACCACAGGTATGGCAGCCGACCCCGGTTCCGTGTCCGCTGCACCGCTCGGAGAATTAATCGACGCCCACAGCAACGCCACGTCGTCAAGCAGGGGGCGGACGCACGTCAGATGATCAGGCGACTCCTCGCCGGTCTCAAGGGGAACCTGATCTACGTCGTCGTCGGGTCGCTGGTCGTCGGGCTGGCCTTCGGCCAGGTCGCGACTCCGGGGACGAAATCGCTGTTGCGGGCCGCCGTCGTCCCGGTCCTGTTTCTGATGATATACCCGATGATGATCAACATCGACCTCCGGGAGGTGGTCAACGTCCGAGACCACGCCGGACCGGTGGTGCTGAGTCTGCTGGTGAACTTCCTGGGCAGTCCGCTGCTGGCGGTCGGGCTGGCCCGGCTGTTCTTCGGGGGCGAGGTCGGCTATGCCGTCGGGCTCTACTTCATCGCACTCGTCCCCACTTCCGGGATGACCGCCGCCTGGACGGGTCTGGCCGACGGCGACCTCGAGACGGCGCTGGTCGCGATGGCTGTCAACCTGTTGGTTGCCATCGCCATTCTCCCCGCCTACCTGTCGGTGCTGATTCCCGGGGGCGTCGGGTTCGCACCCGCACCGCTCTACCGCCAGCTCGCCCAGGTCATCCTCGTCCCGATGGTCGCCGGCACGTTCACCCGTCGGCTGCTCCTGTGGCGGCTCGGGGAGGATGACTTCACGAAGCTCAAGCCCACGTTCGGCGGTCTCAGCTCCCTGGGAGTGATGCTCATCGTCTTCATCGCGATGTCGATGCGGTCGACGGAGATCCTCGCCAGCCCGGTCGCCTCGGCGAGTACGGTCGTCCCGCTGGTTGTGTTCTACACGGTCTTGCTCGGCGTCGGCGGGTGGCTCGGTCGCACGCTGCTCGACCCCGCCCGCGGCGTCGCGCTTGTCTATGCTACCAGCATGCGTAATCTCTCTATCGCTGTGGCGGTTGTCGTCGCCGCTGCCTCCCTCCCCACGGAGGCCGTGCTGCCGATCGCACTGGCCTACGTGGTCCAGCCACCGCTCGGTGCGGCGTACATGCACTACCGGCGCGACGTGGTCGGCGAGGGTCGGTCACTTCGCGAGACCGTTGCGGGGCTCGTCTGAACCCTTCAGGCTCTCGGGACGAGTCGGGAGGGCAGGAACTCACGCACAGACGCGAGTCGAGCCCGCGGAGGTCGGAGTCACTGGCGACGAGCAACGCCAGTGCAGCCACACCGAGCACCTCGCGGGGTCGGTCCCGCCTGCAGCCCCCAGCGCGACAAGCAGGCGCTCCTCGATAGCCCGCGCGGGACCGGGCCGGCCTACAGCGAGCGCATCGGCACGGACAGCGTCGCCGCCTCGCCGCTCGCGACCGGGTCGGCGAGGATGGCGGAGGTGCCGGGTTCGGAGTCGACGTAGAGCGCGCTCGGGACGAACCCAAGCGGCACG
>JBLGCN010000254.1:0-3802 GCA_047617405.1 Natronomonas sp. | reverse complement strand
CGTCGTGGGCGATGAGCGTCTCCTGGACCTCACCGGGGCCGATCCGGTAGCCCGCCGAGATAATGACCTTGTCGGCGCGGCCGCGATACCACCAGTAGCCGTCCTCGTCGACCTCCGCGAGGTCGCCCATCCGCTGCCAGCCCTCCGGGCTCTCCCCCGCCATCGGCCCGGAGCCGCCGGACTGGTAGGCGCAGACCTCACCAACCTCGCCGGGTTCGTCGATAAACACCATCTCCTCGGTCGGCGCCGGGTCCTCCTCGGTCGCCGGCGGGCACTTCGGCCCGTCACAGAGCCGAACCTCCTTTCCCGGTGTCGGCTTGCCCATCGAGCCGTGTTTGACCTCCCAGTCGGGGAAGGGGTAGTTACAGACGAGCATCCCCCCTTCGCTGAGCCCGTAGGCGTCGAGCGGGGTCGTTCCGAAGTGGTTGTCAACCCACGCGGCGGTGTCCCCGTCACAGGTCTCGCCGGCGGTCACCAGCACCCGCAGGTCGATGTCGTATGCGTCGAGGTCCACATCGCTGGCCCGGAGCTGTCGGAACACCGTCGGCGCGACCATCGCATTCGTCACCGACCACCGTTCCAGCGTGTCGAGCCACATCTCGTTGTCGAAGCGGCCACGGTACGCGCCGATGTTCGTCCCCCGCAGCCCCGGGGCAAGCGTCCCGGCTGTGAGCCCGTACGACCAGGCCGGCGAGGCTGCCGCAAAGTAGGTGTCCTCGGGCAGCAGGTCGACGACAAAGGTCAGGAACGGCTCGATTCCAACCGCGGTCGCGTGCTCGGAGGTCAGCTGGGAGGGTTGCCCGGTCGTCCCCGAGGAGTAGACCATCCCGTAGGTCTCCGTGGGTGGCACCCGGAGCGACTGATAGCTGTCGGATTCGCGTTCGACCTCGTCGTAGTGTAACACCTCGAGCCCGTCGGCCGACCCGCCCCCGCCGCCGACGAGAACGACACGTTCCAGGGCCGGCATCGCCTCCGGCTCGAGTTTTCCGAGGTGGTCGGCGGTCGTGAACAGCGTCGTCGCCTCGGCGTCAGCCATCCGGTAGGAGAGTGCATCCGGCCCGAACTTCGTGTCCAGCGGGAGAAAGACCCGCCGGCTCTTGACCCCGCCAAAGAGCGCGGCGTACAGTTCCAGCCGGGGCGGAAGCATTAGCCCGAACCGCTCCCCCCGGTCGAGGTGTCCCTCGAAGAAGTTCGCCGCCCTGTTTGCCGCCCGGTTCAGTTCGTCGAAACTGTATGCCTCGTCGCCACCCGTCTCGAAGTCACGGACCCGGAGGCCCGTCTCGCCGGAGCCGGCGTGCCGACCCAGCGCCTCCTCTGCGAGGTTGAACGACTCGGGGTCGCCGGCCTCGAGCATCCGCTCCCAGGCGCCCTCCGGCCAGTAGGTCTCTGACACCGCGTCGTAGATGTCCCTGTATGTCATTTGCTACCGCTTCTGTTCACGGCGTATTAAATCCGGGGGGCCAGGAGTCGACAGCGGACGCGCGTCCGAGGTGGGACCCGGCAGCCGTCCCCCGGGGTACCGGGACCGTCCACACAGGTCAGTCACTGACAGTGATATCGCCGTTTGTCGTCTCACACCGGACCTCGTGGGTTCCGTCGCCGGTCACTATCTCGAGGGTGTCCGTCTCGCCGACCGACAGCCCGTCGATACCCGCGACGCGCACGTCCCCGTTTGCCGTCTCCAGCGAGAACTGCGCGGCTATCGAGGGTGGAACGCCGACCTCGATGTCGCCGTTCGTGCTCTCCGCGGTGACATCCGCACCTGCCTCGAGTTGGAGGGAGACCGCCCCGTTCGTGGTCACAACACTCGCAGCACCCCGGTGCTCCCGTACATCGACATCGCCGTTAGTCGTGTCGAGGTCGAGGTCGGTGTCGAGGCGTCCAGCGTCCACGTCACCGTTCGTCGTGTCGCCCTCCACCGTCGACAGCGACTCCGGGACGGTGAGGTCGAGATTTATCTCGGCGTTCGTGCCGAGCGACGGGACCCACCCGTCGCTGCCGTCGTGGGCGGCGGCGATCACCAGCGTGTCGCCCTCCCGCCGGGTCTCGAGGCGGACATCCTGGAGGGCCTCCTCGCTGGCTGCCCGCTTCTCCCCCCTGACCACCACGGACCCGCGCTGTTCGTCACGAACTGTGATGTCACCGTTTGTCATCTCGACGGAGAGCGATCTGACACCGTCGCCCGCAATCTCCTCCGTGACCGCGGCCGAGGCGGTGAGTTCGCCGGACAGACACCCGGCAAGGCCCGTGCTCGCCGCGGCGGCACACCCGGTCAGTATCTCGCGTCTCGAAATGGTCGGGTCCATACCGGCAGTCGTGCTGAGAGTGGCATAAACCGGAACGCAGTGTTTCACCGCCAGCAATGGTCGGCTGGGGACGTGGCTCCCCCTCTACGCCGGCAGCACCCCGGCGACAGGCGAGTTATCACACGCAGAGTTTGGCTGAACCGGGTCGGGCCAGCAACAGACGCTCACGAGCCAGCCGTTACCGATGTTTCGTGAGACGTACACCTCGGCCCGGTCGGGGACCTGACCCGGGGCCGGAGCACTCTCGAGGGGGTGGCCACTGGAGGGACAGCGACGCGACCGGCAGAGAGCTACCGCCTCCCATTAGCCGCATCTACTCACTCGACGGCGGGGTGGCTTCCGGATGTTGCCGCCCCCAGACGAGAGCGAGAACGACCGCCACACACCCCGTAGCCAGCAGGAGCACGGCAGCAACGCCGCTGGGCGGGAGGTCCGGGACAGTTCCCGGACCGACGAGGGGTGTCCCGCGCAACGCCTGGACGAACGTCAGTCCGGTGAGCAACAGGTAGAGAGTGCCGACGGCACCCACGACACCGAGCGACCAGCGGCGTGACCCGCCCGCCCACCGGGAGGCGTAGTAGCCGGTGAGGGGGAGTACCTGGAGCGAGTGGAGCCCGATGAAGTGAGCCAGACGGAGGTCACCGCCGGTCAGACTCCAGTTCACCAGCGGAAGTCCCTGGCTGTCGCTGGGCGCCCCCACACCGTGACCGCCCTGTGAGACCATCAGCCACCCCTCGAAGCTCACGACCACGAACAGGAACATCCCGAGGACGATACCCCACCGGTAGGCCGGGGCAAGTGGGGGTGGGTCCCGCACGACACGCCAGAGGACGTACGCGACGGCCACCGAACTGAGCGTGATAGCGACCCCCATTATTACGAAGACGGTCGAGTCGAGCGCTGTGTCCGTATTGAAGTGGGAGGCAACGCCCCGTGCTGCCTGTGCCGAGATGAGGACAATCTCGACGGTCATCGCCCCGCCAATCGTGTAGGTCGCCAGCCGCTCGACGCGGTCGGTGAGCGAGAGCGACGGCAACAACCACCCCATCGTCGCGGTGAAAATGGCGATCGACGTGGCGAACTTCCAAGGTTTGGTCCAGACGTTCC
The DNA here is from genome assembly GCA_047617405.1 of Natronomonas sp. Taxonomy (GTDB): domain Archaea; phylum Halobacteriota; class Halobacteria; order Halobacteriales; family Haloarculaceae; genus Salinirussus. Next base: position 389 of record JBLGCN010000254.1, on the reverse strand, counting down.
GCCCGAGGAGCGTCCGCCCGTCGAGGGCCATCAACCCGGTGAACAGGACCGCGAGTGCGAGGTTCCCCATGGCGACGGAAAACAGCACTCGGTTTCGGGCGCGAAGTTCGCCGAGTGCCCCCGTCACCGCTGTAGGCGCCGACCAGTTACGGCCCCCGCTCATCGACACTCACCTGCCCTCACCCGTGACAGCTTGACCGTCTCGACCCGTTCCCGTTGCGGGGCGGACACGCCCCGGCCGGAATCTCCCAACAGACGGACCCTCGGCCGCCGACCGGTTGCCGTTCGTGCACATCTCAGTGACATTGTCCGCAACGGTTAATCGACACGAAAATATGTCTTATCCTGATACGCTACTAGGAAAACTAGTACTGTCGCAATATCTGGTC
>JBLGCN010000253.1:0-3809 GCA_047617405.1 Natronomonas sp. | reverse complement strand
GCCCGCGAGCGGCCGACCCGCGAGACCAGCCGCTCGATGTCGTAGACCTCCCGGAGGAGGTCGTGCAGACGCTCGCGACGCCCGACATCGCCACGGAACTCGCCGACGGCGTCGTGCCGGGCACCGATCCGGTCGGGGTCGACCAGTGGGCGACGCAGCCAGTCGGTGAGCCGGCGTCGGCCGAGCGCGCTCGCGGTCTCGTCGAGCACCGCCGCCAGTGAGAGGTCCTCACGCCCGCGGACCGTCCGGCGGTCGAACAGCTCCAGACTCTCGAGCGCAACGGCGTCCAACAGCAGATACTCCTGGGGGTCGTAGCGGGTGAGGTGGTTCAGATACGACAGCCGGTCCCCGCCGCCACGGGCGTACTCGGCGTAGGAGAGCAACGCCCCGCAGGCCCGGAGCTCCGTCTCGTTGGCGAGTAGCCGGTCTGGCGCGCCGAAGTAGGCCTCCAGGGTCCCGCGGGCGCTGTCGGCCCCGAAGGCCGTCGGGTCGGAGGGGCTGACCACGCAGTCCTCGCTCAGCAGGTCGACCGAGGCGTCGGGGCCGACGATGGCCTCTGCGGGCTCGAACCGGCCGAGTTCGTCCGCGACGAGACCGGGGTCGTGAGCGCTCGTGACGTAGAAGTCACCCGTCGAGACGTCGAGTACCGCGAGGGCGGTCTCGGCGCCGTCGGCCACGCTGGCGACGTAGTTGTTCTCCTCGCCCGCCAGGAGTTCGGCCTCGGTGAGCGTGCCCGGCGTGACGACGCGGGTGACCGCCCGGTCGACGACGCCGCTGGCCTCGGCAGGCTCCTGGACCTGGTCGGCCACCGCGACCCGGTAACCCACCTCCAGCAGGTCCTCGATATACGACTCGGCGCTGTCGACCGGCACGCCGGCCATCGGGTACCGACCGGTGTTGTCCTCGCGCTTGGTCAGGGTCACCTCACAGACCCGTGCGACGGTCTCGGCGGCCGCACAGAAGGCCTCGTAGAAGTCACCGACCTGAAACAGGAGCAGCGCGTCGTCGTACTGTTCGCAGAGGTCGAAATACTGGGTCATCATCGGCGTGAGTTCCTCACGACGCTCGCACATCTTTGCGGGCGGACCCAGGGCCGCATCCATACTTGCCCGCCCGGGCGCGAGGGTATTCACCGTTTCGCACCCGACGAGACGCCGGGCTCGACACCCCGAACGCTTTACACCCTCACGCGAGCAGGGTGAGATATGGACGACGGGAGGGAAGCGGCAAAGCGCCACGCCGGGGAGTCTGCGGCCGACGCCGTCGAGGACGGGATGGTCGTCGGCCTCGGGACGGGAAGCACCGCGGCTCACGCTATCCGGGCACTGGGGCGGCGGGTTGACGCCGGCCTCGATATCGAGGGGATCCCCACCTCATACCAGACCCGTGAGCGCGCCCGGGAGGCGGGGGTCCGGCTGACGACACTCTCGGCGGTGACCCCCGACCTCGCTATCGACGGTGCCGACCAGGTTGCCGGCGGGAACCTGGTAAAGGGCGGCGGCGCGGCCCACTCCCGTGAGAAGCTGGTTGACGCCGCCGCAGACCGCCTGCTCGTCGTCGCCGACCCCTCGAAGCTGGCCGACAGGCTCGACCACCCTGTTCCCGTCGCGGTCCTGCCCGACGCCCACCGGCCCGTCGCCGCGGCCGTCCGCGAGCAGGGTGGCGAGCCGGAACTCCGCCGCGCCGAGCGCAAGGACGGTCCCGTCGTCACCGACGAGGGCCACCTGGTGCTCGACTGTGACTTCGGTGTGATTGAGGACCCCGCGGCTCGTGCTCGGGCGCTCGCCACGGTTCCGGGCATTGTCGAGCACGGCCTGTTTGTCGGGCTGGCTGACGAGATACACGTCGGCGACGAGGACGGTGTCACGGTTCACACCGTGGCAACGGAGTGACGGCGAACCGGCGGCTCAGTCGTCGTCGGCGGCGACCGGTTCGACGGTCGGCTCAGGCTCCTCGCGGACCAGGTCGGCGGCTCTCTCCGCGACCATGATCGTCGGGGCGTTGGTGTTGCCTGAGGAGATCGTCGGCATCACGGAGGCGTCGACCACGCGCAGCCCCTCGACGCCGTGGACCCGCAGGCGGTCGTCGACGACCGCCGTGTCGTCGTCGCCCATCTTGCAGGTGCCGACGGGGTGATAGACCGTGTGGGCGGTCTCGCGGATGTGCTCCGCGATCCCCTCGTCGGTCTGGACGCCCTCGCCGGGCCAGACCTCCCGACCCAGGACGCCCTCGAAGGGCTCCGTGTCGAATATCTCCCGGGCCTGTTTGACCCCCTCGACGAGCACCTCCAGGTCTTTCTCCTCGTCGAGATAGTTCGGGTCGATGGCGGGGTCGTCGAACGGGTCGGCCGAGCGGAGCCGCACCTCCCCGCGGCTCTCCGGGCGGACCTGTGTCGCCCCCAGCGAGACCCCGTGGCCCTCGTCGGGGTTGTCCCGCCCGTGGTTCATCACGAAGCCGGGACAGAAGTGAAACTGTAGGTCCGGCGCCGGTTCCTCGTCGTCGGCGTAAGCGAACCCACCTGACTCGGCACTGTTCGAGGTCAGCGGGCCGGACTTGAACAGCATATACCTAACGAGATTGATAAGACTCTCGGCCTCCTCGAGCGTGTCGGTCTCGGTGGTTTCGTGAATGGTGAAGGCAAAAAGGTGGTCCTGGAGGTTCTTGCCGACGCCGGGGAGGTCCTGCTGGACATCGACCCCGTGCTCTGTGAGGTGGTCAGCCGGGCCGACCCCCGAGAGCATGAGCAGGTGTGGGGAGTTGACCGCGCCGGCGCTGAGTATCACCTCCGACTCGGCAGCCACCTCCCTCCGGCGACCGTCCTGCTCGTAGACGACGCCGGTCGCGCGGTCCCCGTCGAACGTGATACGGGTGACCTGTGCGCCGGTCTCGGCGGTCAGCGTCGACCGGTCGAGGACGGGCTTGAGGTAGGCGTCGGCCGCACTGCACCGTTTGCCGTCCTTCTGGGTGACGTGGTACAGCCCTGCCCCCTCCTGTTGCTCGCCGTTGAAGTCGTCGTTGTGTGGGAGGCCGGCCTCGAGGGCCGCGTCGACGAACCGCTCGGAAATCGGCCGCGGGTCCTGGGGGTCGGCGACATTCAGCGGGCCGTCGGTGCCGTGGTGTCCGGGGTCCCCGCGAGGGGAGTCGAGTGTCTCCGCCCGCTTGAAGTAGGGCAACACGTCGTCGTAGCTCCATCCCTCGTTGCCCCGGTCGGCCCAGGTGTCGTAGTCGTGGGGGTGGCCACGGATGTAGATCATCGCGTTGATCGAACTGGACCCGCCCAGGGTCTTCCCGCGGGGCCAGTACAGCTCCCGGTCGTTCATCGCCGGCTGTGGCTCCGTGTGGTAGTTCCAGTCGCGTTCGTGGTCCTCCTCGTCGAGCACCGCCGCATAGCCCATCGGCATACTGACCTCGCGGTCGTCGTCGGGCTTGCCGGCCTCCAGTAGGAGCACGGAGTTGCGCTCGGAGAGCCGGTTGGCGAGCACACACCCCGCGGACCCGGCACCGACGACGATGTAGTCGTACGTCACGGTCTGACGTGCCATGGATTGCCTGACGGCGCCAGCAACATAAAACCAGCCGGCGCGGGGCGACCGAGTGGGCGATATCGACGACAGCCCGGTAGCCCGGACCGGACGGTGGTCGGCTCGGGCCCGAGACCCCCGAATAAAAGAGAGCGCGAGAACGCCGTGACCGGCCTACAGGTCGCGAGGCTGGACGGTCTTGCGGTCGTTTGCCTGTGCGCGGTCCGCGGCGTCCTCAAGCAGCTCCTCGCCCGCGTCGTCGAGGGCCTCGTAGAAGTCGGAAGCGAC
>JBLGCN010000252.1:0-3819 GCA_047617405.1 Natronomonas sp. | reverse complement strand
CCCTCGAGGATTTCGTTCAGCGGGACGGACACCGGGCCCGGGTCGAACAGCGGCGTGTCGTCGTCGAACGGTGGTGTCTCGTCCCGGGCATTCGTGATGAAGTTCGGGTTTGGCAGGACGTTGATATCCGCCGTTGCCCCGTTCCCGTTTCCGTTGCCGTTCTTTGCGCTCGCGGGGACACTCGACAGGCCGGCGAAACTGGCCGTCCCCAGCAGTCCAAGTGCCCGTCGGCGCGACATCTTCGAGAGCGACTCGACCCGTCGTCCGTCTAACTGTGACTCGTCTTGCACTGGTTTCCCCCACCGCAGTGTGTTCTCTGGGACAGGTGTATATTAACTGTATCTCGGCTGTGCGAGCAGGGTGGAAACCCACGGCGGTCGGCGGGGACCTCACCGTAGGCGTGTTTTGAAGTGGACGCACCCGGAACGGTCGGTATGGAACTGGTCAACACCGAGACGATCCCGGGCGAGGAGGTCGACGAGGCGCTCGGTATCGCACGAGGGAACACCGTCGAGGCCCGCAACGTCGGCCGGGACATCACACAGAGTATCCGGAATCTTGCAGGCGGCGAACTAAAGGCCTACTCCGAACTGCTGACGAAGGCCCGCGACGAGGCGCTCTCGCGGATGGAGGCGGACGCCCGGTCGATGGGTGCTGACGCCGTGGTCAACGTCCGGATGGAGACCTCCTCGATCGCCAACGCCGGCTCCGAGGTGATCGCTTACGGGACCGCGGTGACGCTGGAGTGACACCCGGCGAGTATTATTGCTCTGCCCCTCCACGGAGCCGGTACCGGCGCCCACGGAGAACTTGTGGCGTTCTGTCGCGTGGCTTCTGAGACTACCCCCTGTCCGACGGTCATCAGCCCGGCGGTCACTCCTCGTCCCGGTCGTCGGTCCTCGCGGCCGGGTCGGAGTCGGTCGCTGTCTCACGGTCACGGCGGGTCTCGCGAAGCGCGGTAACTGCGTCGTCCTGTCCGGTCGTTCGCGTCTCGGTCGCCCCCGAAGGATCGAGCCCTCCGTCGTCGCCCGGGCCGGTGTCACTGTCCCCCTGGGCCTCGTCGGCGGAGTCGTCCGCCCCTCCGAGCGTGCGGGTCAGCCACGACCCGAGGCGTTCGAGGACTCTCACAGTCAGTAGTGCTTGAACAGGACCGCCCGGATGTCGTCCTTTGTGCGTGCAGTCTGGACGTCGCCGTCGGGGAGTTCGACCTCGTATCGGGCGTCACCGTCGGCCTGCCGCCACTTGTCGTCGTGTGTCTCCAGCAGATTCAGCGCCGCGGTGAGCTGGTCTGACCCGCCGGCGTCGGCCTGCTCGTCCTCGTCCGGGCCACCCCCTCGGTCAGCCCCGGTGTCCGCCTCGTCAGAGGCCACGGCCGTCGCGTCGTCCTCGGCCGCCGGGTCCTCGGTCTCCCGGTCGGCACCCTGAAAGTCGATATCCACCCAGTGAAACGGGTCGGCGTACAGCCGCTCGGTCTCCTCGAGCAGCGCGTCGACGAGTTCGGGCTTGGTCATGTTGCTGCGGCCCGCGATGTCGTACTCGGCCGCGATCGTGTACAGGTCCATCTCGGTGGCCTGCTCGTCGCCGTGTTTCCGGTTGCGCGCGCGAAGCTGTCGTTCGAGCTGGGCACGGGGGAAGGCCGGCCGAGAGCCGTCGTCTGTGACCCGCGTGTGGTCGTCGAGGTCGGCTCGTCGCTCGGGGTCGTCGGCCTCGTCGGCGAGGTCTAACAGATAGGCGAGCACGTCACCGGGGTTGACAGAGGCGTACGGGCCGGTCTGGGTCTCCGAGAGCTCCGTCCGGAGCCTCTCGATACGGTCGTGCTGGTCGTCGGTGATCCTGATCGTTGGCATTGTTACTCGGTGGTCTGGAACCGCTCAAGCGCCTCCTCCCAGCTCTCGGCGGCGGTCGGCTCGCCGGTGTGGTCCGCTTCGACCCCGGCGTAGCCACAGGCTTCACACGTGACCGTCTCGGTCTCCGGGAGTGCAAGCGTTGCGAGGTCGGAGCCACAGCGAGGACACGCCGGAGCCACTGGTGATCAGGTTGTACGTCGCGGGGGAGAGGGTAAAAGTAGCCGGGGTCGGCAGTCCCCGCTGTCGGCCACAGGGGGGAACAGTAATTACAGTTCAGCCAACATACAGAGCCATGGGCCAGTCGAACGACACGGGAAAACTCCTCTCGTACTACCGGGAATACATCGGAACCCCGGACCGAGCTATCGACGTCTACGCAGGGTTTGGTGTCTTTTTTATCGGATTAGGGCTGGCCGCGATGGGGGTTATGGCATTTCTGTACAGCGCGACGCTGCCGCCGGACTCGTCGTCGATGTTCGCCGTCCGGGAGGTTGCTGCCGTCGCGGCCGCGGTCGGGCTGCCGGCCCTCCTCTCAGGGGTCGTCGTGCTGTTGCCGGTCGACAGACGGATGCTGTACCTCGCTGTGGTCGGGTCGGTCGTCTGTCTGGTGGCGGCCGTGCTGTTCGTCTGGGCCTACCCACAGGACTGGAACGTGGCACAGCCGCCGGACTACAGCGCACAGGGTGTCGCCGTCTACAGCCTCGGGGTCGCGATGATCATCGCCTCGACCGGTGCGGCACTCGTCGGCCACCGGGTCCAGCAGGCGACGGGTGGCCAGCCACGGGCCACAGTCGACGAGGTCGCCGGGACCGACACCGACGACGGTGAGACCGTCGACGACGACCAGGTTCAGGCGGATATCGAGCGGGAACTCGAGGGGACAGAACTCTCCTGGGGCGGTGTCGAGCGTGACGAGACCCGCCGGCTCGACCTCGACACGAGTGCGCTCGACGACATCGACCAGTCCGAGCTTCCGGACTCCGGGACGGAGACGCGGACCGCGGACGGCGATGTCGACGACGCCGTGTCACAGCTCAGAGGGCTCCAGGGCGGTGAGGTCGAGACGGCAAGCGGCGAGAGCACCGACGAACAGGCGTCCGCGCTGCGTGAACTCCGGGAGGAGCGTGCGGGCGAGGAGGACGACGAGCCGTCGTCGGTGACCGACCGCATCCGCGACCTGTTCTGACACCGTGACCGGGCTACTCGCCCCTGTCGTACGTAGTGTACCGTAGCTATCCGGACGGTCTAGTGACTCTGAATCGGACGAAATTTTATATCGGTCCCAGGGGAACGAGTTGCTATGGCAAAGGGATTGGACGTCGGTACGATGAATATTCTCTCCGCGCGCCAGGATGGGACGGAGACCGTCTTCGTCCAGCAACGGAACTCGTTTGTCGAGATCGAGTACAGCGACATGGCGGAGCAGATGCTGTCGCGCAGCGAAGTCCTCCACATCAGGAAAGACGACAAGGTGTATGTCGTCGGGGACGACGCCCTCAACTTTGCGAACATCTTCAGCGAGGAGACCCGGCGGCCGATGCAACAGGGGATCCTCTCGAGCGAGGAGTCCTCCGCGATCCCGATGATCAAGCTGATCACCGAACAGGTGGTCGGCGAGCCGTCCCGGCCGAACGAACGGCTCTACTACTCAAGTCCGGCCGACCCGATCGACTCGGACGTGTCCACACTGTACCACGAGAAGACCCTGGAGTCGATGCTCGGTGACATGGGCTACGACCCGGAGCCGATCAACGAGGGGATGTCCGTGATCTACTCCGAGCTTGCGGACCGGAACTTCACCGGCCTGGGGATCAGCTTCGGCGCCGGGATGACCAACGTCTGTCTTGCCTACTACGCGGTCCCGGTGATGAAGTTCTCTATCGCCCGTGGCGGCGACTGGGTGGACGAACAGACCGCACAGGCCACCGGAACGCCGGTGGACAAGGTGACCAGTATCAAGGAGGACGACTTC
>JBLGCN010000251.1:0-3858 GCA_047617405.1 Natronomonas sp. | reverse complement strand
ACGGCGACGAGGACGTGTGCACGCGACTGCGCCAAGACTATGCGGACTACCCCGCAGTCCGGGTTCACTGTAACGAGGCGAACGTCGGCCTGCTGGAGAGCCGGAACAACGGCGCCAGGGCCGCGACCGGGGACGTGGTCGCCTTCCTCGACGACGACGCGGTGGCGGACGAGGAGTGGGTGGCCGAACTCGTCGCCGTCTACGAGCAGCGGGACGTCCCGGCCGTCGGCGGGCGGATGACCCCGGCCTGGGTGGCCGGGAAGCCCGGCTTCCTGCCCGCAGAGTTCTACTGGCTGGTCGGTGTCACCCACCGTGGCTTCGCCGAGGGGCCGGGCGAGGTGCGCAACACCTTCGGGTCGAACATCTCCTTCCGGCGGGCGTGCTTTCTGGAGCTCGGCGGGTTCGACACCGAGATCGGCGGCCGGCAGGGCGACGCCAACCTCCAGGGCGGGGAGACAGAGCTCTGTGCCCGGCTGGCGGCCGAGTACGGTCACGGCGTCTACTACACCCCCGACGCGGAGGTGGCGCACAAGGTGTTCGACTACCGGACCGAACCGGCGTGGCTGCTCGACCGGGCGTTCTGGCAGGGCTACTCAAAGCGCGGGATGGAGGTGCTGGTCCCTGAGTCCGGGTCGACCGACGCGGAGGCTGACTTTCTTGACACACTGCTGCTCAAGTCTGCCCCCGACCGGCTTCGTGGGCTGGTGGCTGCCCCGTCCATCGAACGAGGGCTTCAGTTCGCGATGCTCTGGGTCCTCACCGCGGCTGTCGGGCTTGGCTACCTCTACGGCGCCGTGAAGTGGGGGGTGAGCGGTGGCCAACGGCAGGGCTTTTAGACGGGTGCCGGCGTAGCGAGGCGACATGACGGATGCGCCGACGGATATGCTGGAGCGACTCGGGCTGACGGAGTACGAACAGACGGCCCTCGCGGAACTCCTGACACTCGGCCGGACGACCGCGCCGAATCTGGCCGAGGCGACGGGGATCCCGAAGGCACGGGTCTACGGCGTGCTCGACTCGCTCGCCGACCAGGGGTATATCGAGGTGATCCCCGGCCGGCCGAAGGAGTACCAGCCAAAGCCACCGGAGGAGGTGCTCGACCGGGCCGTCGAGAACCGCCGCCAGGAGTTCGAGCGCTACCGCCAGGACCTCGGCGGGATGCGCGACCAGTTTCTCTCCGAGTTCCGGCCCCGCTACGAGCGGGCGAGCGAGGACGTCCGACCCGCCGAGGAGCTGTTTCACGTTGTCGATGTCGGCGAGCCGAGCGAGACCGAAACCCGGCGGCTCTACCGCGAGGCGGACGAGCGGGTCGACGTTATCACGAAGAGTTTCGAGTACCTGGAGGCGGTCGAACCTGTCCTGACGGCGGCGCTTGACCGGGTCGAGGTGCGCGCGCTGCTGAACCACCCTGACCTGCTCTCGGCCGAGAACAGGCGGGTTCAAGCCGACATCGTCACACGCCTGCGGGAGTCTTACCCCGGTGTTGCGCTGCGCTTTTCGACCGGACAGCTGCCCTGGCGGGGGACGCTGACCGACCCGAGCATGGCCTACGACTCCGGCGAGGCGATTTTCCTCGTCGAGGAGCCCAGCGTCCCAGACCATATGCGCCAGGCCGCGATCACGGAGAACGGCTCCTTTGTCGCCGGGCTGGAGCGGTATATGGACCTCGTGTGGGACCACGAGAGTGTCGGGGAGTACCCGGGCACAGGATGAGTCCCCGCCCTCCCGAGGGTCCCGACAGCGAGGAGGTCGAGGAGCTGCTTGAGGAGCTCGAGGAGATAGAGGAGACGGCCGAGACACCCGGCGAACGACGCGTCATCACGCGGACGATCGACATCCTCGACAGGCTCCCAGGGGGGCGGACGTTCGGTGTCGACGACCTCGCCCAGCAGGTCGTCGGGGGGTTCATTCTCTCGGCACCGTTCGTCGTGACCGAGGAGGTCTGGGCTCTCGCCGCGGGGATGAGCACGCTCCAGTGGGGGGTGACAGTGGCGATGGTGGTGCTGATCGGCTACGGGACACTCTACGGCGCCGACGAGGAGCGTAGCCCCGACGAGGAGGGGTCGGTCGCCGGCCTGCCGGTCCGGTTTCTCTCGCTGATGGCCGTCTCCTACCTCTCGGTGACGACGCTCGCGCTCGTGTTCAACGCGCCGGCGACGTTCGGGGCCGGCGCCGAGGCGACCGCCAGAGCCGTCTCTATCGGGGCGATCTTCAGCGTCGTCGGGGCCGCGACGGCGGACTCGGTGATCGGGTGAGTCGGCGGCTCAGACCGCCCCGTCGGTGACCAGTTCCGCGAGGGCCTCCCTGACAGCCGCCGCGTGCTCGCCCCGGGCCGAGGGGGCGAGTTCGAGCTGGATACCCCCGTCGTCGGCCGCGAGCCAGTTCACCGGGTTCTCCGGGTGGACCCCGCCATAGGGGCCGTCGGCGGCCGTCCGGACCGGGACCGGAAGGGCGCCGTCGAGTCGCCGTTGAACCGACCGTTTGGCGCCGGCCTCGGCCGCGCCGCCGACGACAACCTCCTCCTCGGCGCGGCCGTGCAGGCTGAGCACAGTGTCGAACCCCCGACCTGTGACCTCGGCGAGCAGCGGATAGTCCGCCGGCTGGACCGCCTTCGACGGCGGGTGCCACGCCGCGAAGGCGCCGTCGTCGTCGTAGCCGAGCCTGGCCCAGCAGGCCGCGTCGGGCAGCCATGTCGCGAGTTCGAGTGCCGCCTCGGCGGTGCCCGGCTCGACAGCACCCCCGTGCAGCGCGCAGACGAGGGTATCGTTGGTCTCGCCGTCGTCGTACAGGAGTTCGGTGACGTGTCCGGTCTCGGTCGTCTCCCAGGGGCGGGTCGTGAGCCTCGAGCGGTCCACAGATGGGTGCCGGGTGCCAGTGGCATAACTCTGTCTGCACCCGGGGTGGACGGCGATGCCCCGACAGCCCGGTGAAACGTAGCCTGTTTATGGGTCGGTCACCCACACGGCATCAATGACCGACGGTCAAGACCTGGGGATCACAGAGTCAAAGGAGCACGCGACCGGCGAGTGGTACGCGGAGGTCGTCCAGAAGGCCGGTCTCGCCGACTACGCGCCGATGGGTGGGTTCATTGTCACCCGCCCCAGGGGGTACGCCATCTGGGAGCGGATCCAGGACTATCTCGACGGCTGGTTCAAGGACACCGGCGTGCAGAACGCCTACTTCCCGCTCTTCATCCCGGAGAGCTACCTGGAGCGGGAGAAAGACGTCGTCGAGGGCTTCGACCCCGAGGTGGCGTGGGTGACCCACGGCGGCTACGACGAACTCGAGGAACGACTCGCGGTGCGGCCGACCAGCGAGTCGATCATCGCCCCGTTCATGGCCCAGTGGGTCCGGTCACACCGGGACCTCCCTCTCCGGCTGAACCAGTGGTGTTCGGTGGTGCGGTGGGAGGCCACCGAGACAAAGCCCTTCTTCCGGACGAAGGAGTTCCTCTGGCAGGAGGGGCACACCGCCCACGCCACCCAGGAGGACGCCTGGACGGAGGCGATGACCCGGCTGGACCAGTACGAGCGTGTCTACGAGGAGGTGCTGGCACTCCCTGTCCTCCGGGGGCGCAAGCCCGAACACGACAAGTTCCCGGGTGCACACACGACCACGACCGTCGAGGCGCTGATGCCCGACGGCAAGACCGTGCAGGGGGCGACCTCTCACTATCTCGGGACCTCCTTTGCCGAGGCGTTCGACCTCACCTACGCCGACATCGACGAGGAGGAGCGGACCGCCCACACCACCTCGTGGGGGCTGTCCTGGCGGGCGATGGGCGCGCTGATCATGACCCACTCCGACGACCAGGGGCTGGTACTCCCGCCGACCCTCGCGCCCACACAGGTGGTCATC
>JBLGCN010000250.1:0-3890 GCA_047617405.1 Natronomonas sp. | reverse complement strand
CGGGTCGCGATGTCGCCGAACTCGGTGTCCAGCATCCGGATGATCTCCTCCGACTCGTTGTTGACAATCGTCTCCTCCTGTTTGTCCCACAGCACCGGGACGGTCACGCGGCCGGTGACATCGCCGTCGGCGGCCTGGTAGACCTCCCGGAGGTAGTCGCTCCCGTTGACGGTGTCGGTGGTACACCCCGCCTTCTCGGGGGTGAACTGCCAGCCGTCCTCGCCACGGTAGGGGTCGACCACGTCGACGGAGATGTCGTCCTCGAGCCCCTTCAGCGCCCGAACCAGTAGCGTCCGGTGGGCCCACGGGCAGGCGTAGCTCACGTAGAGGTGATACCGGCCGGCCTCCGGTTGGAATCGGGCGTCGGGGTCGTCCTCGATACGGTCACGGAACATCGTCTCCTGTCGCTGGAACTCCCCGTTGTCGTCGGTCTCCTCGTAGGTGTCGGTCACCCACTCGCCGTCTACAAGCATATTCATACTACTGTTTACGGGCTGGAACGACAAAAACCTGGCAGTAACACCGGTGTCACCGCCTCTGTGCAGTGTCGTCGGGCGCACAGACCAGCGCCGAAACCGGCCAGACACCGGCCCGGGTCAGCCGCGCGGTCGACTCGATGACGAACCCTGCCTTCCGGAGTGCGTCGGTAACCGGAATCGGCCGACAGCCGACCGTCGCGAACCCCTGGAAGTGCTCGTAGACCCACTCGTAGGCCCGCAAAAACCGGGAGTCGGGGACACTCGCGCGGTCCATCGTGACCACGCATAGACTGCCGTCGACAGCGAGGGCGCGACAACACTCCTCTAGCACGTCCGCGAGCGCCGCGCGGTCGAACAGGTCGAGGACGTCGAACGCGCAAACGGCGTCGACGGCCCCGTCGGCCACCGGGAGCCGACGGGCGTCGCCGAGCGCCAGCGAGATTCGGGCGGCCTGGCTCGCCTCCTCCGCCCGTTTGCGCGCCTGCACGAGCATCGCCGGAGCGGCGTCAACCCCGAGGACGACCCCGCTCGGGCCGACCCGGTCAGCCATGTCAGGTAGCAGTCGGCCCGGCCCACAGCCCACGTCGAGTACCGTGTCACCGGGTGCGATGTCGAGGCCGGCGAGCGCGCGCCGCTGCGAGGGCGCCTCCAGACGGGCGACCGTGCGCGCGTACACCCCAGCAGCCCGGTCGTAGGTGGCCCGGACCCGACGGTTCGACACGGGCACCGGCACCGCTTCGTCGCGCATACGTGGCCAACCGGCCGTCGGGATATGGCCGTTTCGCCCGGGCCGACAGCCGGTGTCGACTGTCTGTGTGCGTGGCCCACAGTCGGGAAAGAACTAATATCGGCCCGACCCGTGTTACCCTGTCTCTATGGCAACAGACCATACGCCCGGGCCGAGAGCAGGGCTCGGGCCGTGGCCGCTGCGGGAGAAGTCGGCGCCCGCCGGGCGGGAGGCGGTGTCGTTCGAGGTTTCAGACCACGTCTCACGGTTCGCCAACTCCGAAACGGCAATACGCGCGCTGGCCGCGGCCCTCACCGAGGCGACCGACGAGGTACTGAAACTGGCTGCAAGCGTCTGCCCGGGCTGTCTGACCGCCGGCGACTACGAGCGAATGGTGGTTCCGATGTGTGTCTTCGAGGCCGACGGCGAGGTCCGCCTCCGCAAGCGATGCCCGACACACGGCGTCCAGACCGACCGGCTGTGGCACGACGCCGCCGTCTATCACCGGGCTCGCCGGCTGGACGCCGACAGCCGGCACCCGGCGTTTGACCGCGAGGAGACGGTCGCGGGCATCGGCAATATCACCGTCACCAACCGCTGTGACCGCTCCTGTCACTACTGTTTCTTCTATGCGGAGTCCGGGGAGCCGCTACACGAGCCGACAAAGGCCGACATCGAGTCGATGGCCGCCACACTCGGCGCTCACCCCGGTATCGGCGCCATACAGCTCACCGGCGGCGAGCCGACGGTCCGGGAGGACATCGTCGATATCGTCGCCATCGCCGCCGAACACGCCGACGAGGTGCTCCTGAACAGTCACGGCGGTCGCTTCCTGGCCGAGCCGGAGCTGGCTGCCGCGGTCAGTGCGGCCGGGGCCCGCGGGCTGTACACGAGTTTCGACGGTGTCGACCCCGAACGCAACCCAAAGAACTACTGGGAGTTCCCCCACGCACTGACGGCCTGTCACGACACCGGGATGTGCGCGATGCTGGTCCCGACTGTTATCGACGGCTGGAACGACGGCCAACTGGGCGATATCGTCCGGTTCGGGGCGGCCAACGCCGACACGGTCTGTGGGGTGAACTTCCAACCGGTGTCGTTGGTCGGCCGGGTTGACGGCACCCCCGACGAGGCCGGCCGGGTCACAGTCTCCGGGGTTATGGAGCGGGTCGAACGCCAGACCGGCGGGGCGGTCGGCACCGACGCTTGGGTCCCACTGCCGGTGTTCCGGACCATCTCCGAGTTCAAACGCCAGTGGTCCGGCGACCACCTCTACGGGGTCACCAGCCACTTCTCCTCCTGGATGGTCACCGCGGTCGTCGTCGACGGCGACGACCTCTACCCGATAACCGACGTCATCGATGTCCCGTATCTGATGCGCGAGTTGGTTGGCATCGCCGAGGAGTACGGCGTGTCCCCCGACGGTGTGGACAAACTCCGGGTAGCCGGTCGGCTGCTGTCGAACTTCCAGGAGTTACTCGGCCCCGACACCCACGGCGCGACCGACCGGCTGCGCGCCCTTGCGGGTCGGGCGCTACGCACCCGGAAGTTCGACGGTATCGACGAGCTGTACGACAACCTCCTCCCGGTCGGGGTCCGGCGGTTTCAGGACCCCTACAACTACGACCTCGACCAGGTGCCAGACTGCGATGTCCAGTACGCGACCCCCGACGGCGAGGTGGTCCCATTCTCGGTCTACAACGTCTTTCCCGACCGCTACCGCGACCGCGTGAAGGCAACCCACTCCGTCGGCGTCAACGAGTGGCTGGAGCGGGACTACGCGGAGCTTGAGAGCGCCGGCGACGACCGCCGGACCCGTCGAACGGCCGAGGTCATCGACGAAGCTGACCACGGTGACCGTGGCGTCTTCGGCGCCGACCTCACGTACGCCCGCGAGTACGACGACGACCGCCGGGCGACCGTCGAGGCGGCCTACCGCGCCTCTATCGACGACCTGGACCCGGTCTGGTCGGTGATCGGCGAGGTAGTCGACGCCAACGTTGGCGGTGGCTGCTGCGGGTCTGACGGCTGCTGTTGACCGGCGCGTTGCCGCCCCGGCGGCGCTCCCGGGGCCGGGGCCGGTTCCGACTCCGACGCTTCGACGGACTTTTGTGCGCGCTCCGTCTGAATATATCTAAGATTCGTTATGTCGGACAAGCCAGCGTCGATGTACCGAGACATCGACAAGCCCGCCTACACGCGCCGGGAGTATATCACCGGTATCCCCGGCTCGAAGGTCGCACAGCACCAGATGGGTGACAGACAGACCGAGAGCGAGGACTACCCCGTGCAGGTCTCGCTGGCCGTCGAGGAGTCCGTCCAGCTACGACACGGCTCGATGGAGGCCTCCCGGCTGTCGGCCAACCGGTACCTGATCCAGGAACTCGGCGAAGAGAACTACAAGATGGTCCTCCGGAAGTTCCCCCACCAGGTTATCCGGGAGAACAAGCAGGCAACCGGGGCCGGCGCGGACCGTGTCTCCGACGGGATGCGCCAGTCCTTCGGAAAGATCGTCGGTACCGCCGCCCGGGTCCAGGCCGGTGAGCGCCTCTTTACCGCGTACTGTGACGTCGACCAGGCAGACGCCGTCAAGGAGGCCTTCCGGCGCGCGTACAACAAGATCACCCCCTCCTGTCGGGTCAAAGTCGAGCGCGGGCAGGAACTGCTGATTGCCTAGACACTAC
>JBLGCN010000249.1:0-3904 GCA_047617405.1 Natronomonas sp. | reverse complement strand
TGACAGTGCTCGTCAAAAACACCGGCAGACGGACACTCGCCGCCCGGGCGTCCGTGCTCGAGGTGCTCGTCGACGGCCGCTACATCTCCCCGTCGTCGTACAACGCAAGCGTCCTCGGCGGTGACGCGTGGCGCACCGGGGCTGTCGCCAGGGTCGTCGTGAACGAGTCAGTCGCCGCCGGCGACCACCGTGTGACGGTCATCGTCGGCAGCGAACGCGAGACACTCAGATTCCGAACATGAACCACCACTCACTCGGCCTGGAGGGGCGCGACCGGGTCAACAACGCCTTTGGCGGTGGGCTTCCGGCCGGGAGTCTCGTCCTCGTCGAGGGTGAGACCGGGGCCGGAAAGTCGGTCCTCGCCTCGCGGGTCATTTACGGGCTGTGCGAGGAGGGGACGACCGTCGGGGTAGTGTCGACGGACCAGCCCGTCGGCGAGTACGTCAGCCAGATGCACTCGCTGTCCTACGACGTGGTCGACCACCTGCTGGAGGACCGTCTCCGGTATTTCCGCGCACAGGTCGACAGCGACCAGCGGCTGGTGGCCCGGTTTCTGCGCCCGAGCCCGCTGTGGGACCGGGCGGCTGTCGTCGCCGACGGGTTCGGGGCACTCTGTCGGAACGACCCCGAGTTGGGGCCGGTGCTCGGGACCGAGGACGCGGACCTGGCGATGGAGCGGGTCACCGCCCGGATAGAGACGGCGCTCGCGGCAAACACACTCGTCGTGCTGACCGTCGACCCCACAACGGTAGGTGACCGCGCACTGGGGCCGCTCCGGTCGGCCGCCGACGTGTTCCTCGACATACAGAGCGAGGTTGTCGGTCAGTCGGTCCAGCGGACGGCGGTAGTCCGCCGGTTTGCCGGCATGAAAGACCCCGTCGACGACACGATCAGCTTCTCGGTCCAGCAGGGCCGTGGGCTCGTTATCGAGTCGAGGACAGTCGCATGAGGGCGAACACACGGCTCACGGAGCCGCTCCGGGCGGTCATGGACGACCACGTCCACATCGCCGACCACCTCGAGTCGTTCCACGACCGGACCGGGACCTACCCCGTCTACGCCGAGGAGCCGACGGACGAACACGACACCGGAAAGCCGAATCTGCTCTACCCGGCCGAGCCGCCGGTGTACGTCCACGTGCACGGTGAGCCGGGCAGCGACACCACCTACTACTGTCTCGAGCCGTCGCTGTCCCCCCGCGAGGAACAGCTCTACGGACAGCTCCGCGGGGAGGTGCTCGACCGCTCGGTCACAAAGCCCGTCCCCAGCGAGAGCGAGGATTTCGACGCCCACATCGACACACTCGTCGACGAGGTGCTGACCATCGGCGAGGCTGGCGGCTCCCTGCTCGGCCGGGTCAGGCGGGCGGTCACGGGCGGCCAGTTCGCCGTCGACCGGGAGACCTACGACCGGCTCCGGTACGTCCTCAAGCGGGATATCGTCGGGCTGGGCCCCCTGGAGCCGGTGATGGCCGACCCGATGAACGAGGATATCCACGTCATCGGCCCCCACGCCTGTTACGTCGACCACGGGGTGTTCGGGATGGTCGAGACGACGGCTGACTTTGGGAACACCGAACAGTTCGACAGCTGGATCCGGAATATGGGCGAGCGGATGGACCATCCGGTGTCGGACTCGGACCCGATCATCGACTCGACGCTCCCGAATGGCTCCCGGATCAACATCATCTACTCCGACGACGTGAGTATCAAGGGCCCCTCGCTTACGATCCGGCAGGGCGAGGATGTCCCGCTGTCGATCTTCCAGATCACCAAGTGGGGGACACTGTCGCCGGAGCTCGCGGCGTATCTCTGGCTGTGTATGGAGAACGAACAGACGGTGTTCGTTGTCGGGGAGACCGCCTCGGGAAAGACCACGACACTCAACTCGATGTTCTCGTTCATCCCCCGGGACCACAAGATCTACACCGCCGAGGACACCGCCGAGGTGATGCCCCCACACGACAACTGGCAGCAGCTGCTCACCCGTGAAGGGGGCGGCGGCGAGGACGGCTCGGGGGTCGACATGTTCGACCTGGTGGCCGCGGCACTCCGGTCGCGCCCGGAGTACATTGTCGTCGGCGAGGTGCGCGGGGCCGAGGCACAGATGGCCTTCCAGGCCGCACAGACCGGTCACCCGGTCCTGCTCACCTTCCACGCCAGCGACATCGTCTCGATGATCCAGCGGTTCACCTCCAACCCGATCAACGTCCCGGAGACGTTCATGGACAACTGCGACGTTGCGCTGTTTCAGAACCGGGTCAAACAGGACGACGAGGTCCTCCGGCGTGTGACCAGCGTGCAGGAGATCGAGGGCTACTCCGACGAGGAAGGCGGGGTCGTGACCCGTGAGTCCTTCAGCTGGGACCCCCGTGACGACGAGGTTGCATTTAAAGGCCGGAACAACAGCCACGTCCTCGAGAACCAGATCGCGACCCTGCTGGGCTACGAGGACACCCGGGAGATCTACACCGAACTCGACCGGCGGGCGGAGATCATCCGCCGGCTGATCGACGCCGACGTCGTGGGGTACCACGAGGTCAACGAGGCGATCGAAACCTTCCAGCGCGACGGGGTCCAGGCACTCCCGGTCGAGATGCGCGGGCTCGCGGAGGTGAGCCCGTAGTGGCGACGCGTCGCGAGCAGAGCCCGGGCGAGGGGTCGGACGGTGTGGCGGGCGAGGTGCGCCGGTTCCTCCGGTCGGCCGTCGACGCCTACCGGTATATGCAGGTGTCGGTCGAGCGGTACGTCGCTCTCGTGCTCCTGCCGGGGCTGGCCTTCCCCGTCATCGTGTGGGTCGGGCTCATCCTCACCAGCCCGCAGCTGTTCGTGACCGTTCCGCTCGGCCTGCTGAGTATCGTCCCGCCGATTGTCGCGGCCATGTACCCGAAGATCGCCGCCGACAGGCGGCGCCGGGAGGTTCGCGAGCAGTTTCACCTTCTGCTGACACACATTACCGTCCTCTCGACGACGAATATCGACCGCGTGGAGATCTTCCGAACACTGGCCCGGGCCGAGGAGTACGGCACGCTCGCCGAGGAGATGGGGCGGGTCACCGCCCTGGTCGATACGTGGAACCAGTCACTCGACGACGCCTGCCGGCGCCGCTCGAAGCGTGTCTCCTCGGAGTTGCTCTCGGACTTTCTCGAGCGACTGGCCTACACCGTCGGCGCCGGCCAGGCGCTCGACGACTTCCTGATCGACGAACAGGAGTCGATCATCCAGGAGTTCGTCATCAGATACGAGGCGGCGCTGTCGAAACTCGACGTAATGAAGGAGTTATACCTCTCGATGATGCTGTCGACGACGTTCATCCTGGTGTTTGCGACGGTGTTGCCGCTGCTGCTTGGCACCCCGCCGACACTGTTGATGGGCGGTGTCATCGCCATGTTCGGGATGGTCCAACTCGGCTTTCTGGTGTTAATCCACACGACCGCCCCCAGTGACCCGGTGTGGGTCGGGACTGGAGGGGAACACTCCCCGGCGTCACAGGTGTGGCCGGCTGTCGTCGCCGGGGTCGTCCTCTCGGTGGTGGCGACGGCTGCCGTTGCGGCCGTCGGCCTCGGGTACACGCCGCTGGCACCGGATACGCTTCCGCTGCCGGTGTATCTCGCCATCCCGACCACACCGATGCTCATCCCCGGGCTGGCGATGCGGCGCGAGGAACAGCGGGTGACCGACCGCGACCGCGAATTCCCGGCGTTTATCCGCGCGCTCGGCAGTGTCGAGTCGGTGAAACAGACCTCGACCGCAAACGTGCTTGAGTCCCTCCGGCAGAAGGACTTTGGCTCGCTGACAGACAACGTCGAGAACCTCTACAAGCGGCTGCGGACCCGGATCGACGTCAAAGGGTCGTGGGAGCTGTTCGCCGCCGAAACGGGGTCGTATCTCATCCACAAGTTCGG
>JBLGCN010000248.1:0-3910 GCA_047617405.1 Natronomonas sp. | reverse complement strand
GAACATGAGCCCGACGAGCACGCTCATCCCGAGGAAGGCGACGCCCAGGCCGAGTAGCGTCTGTTGCTGGGCGCTCGACCCGAAGGTCGCCGACCGGCTCTGGACCTGCTGGATGTCGTAGCCCGCGCCCCGGGCGAGTTCCTCGATGGCGGCGGTGTCGGTCGCCTGCGTCGTCAGGATGAAGGTGTCACCCGAAGCCGGCTGGACGGACTCGACGGGGATTCCCTGGAAAGTGGCCTGGACCTGCTCCAGGGAGACCCCGGTCGTGAACCGGACCTCGGAACCGCCGGTGAACGCGAACCCGAGTTCGACCGGCGTCCCGTTCATCACGTACCAGCCGCCGATGACCACGAGCGCGAGGACCAACACCGCCACGGGCACCAGCGCCAGCTGGCGGTTGCTGTAGGGCTCGTAGTCGGCGTCCGGTACCGTGACATCGACCATGCGCCTTGGTGTGCGACCGGCTGAAATAAGCCTTCGGTAATCGTCCTCCGGGCCGCCGGCTGGGGCTTGTGAGGCGGTGCCGAGCGGGCTCGCCCGGCCCCACTCACAGCGATTACTGCGAGCCGTTACCGCCGTGACGAATCCAGTCGGTGAACAGAACCGTCGAGCCGCTGCCGTTCGACACCGCGTATAGAAATTCGAGGCGAATACCCCCGCCTTCCCGTGAGGAACGAGTGTTCCGACCGGTCAGGTCGGAATCGAGGACCGAACAGGCGGGGGATGAAGCCGACACGGTGAGCAACAGACCACCGAGTGACTGCCCAGCAGGATATTCCACCGACAAACGACACTATTAATACTATTCTACTCATAACTAGTTATGAAATAGGACGATGCTGGAGACGACCCGCACCTACGTCGCCAAAATCACGAACCACCAGCAGGTTCGTGACGACCTCGACGCCTGTGGGTTTGCAGCATCAAAACTGTGGAACGTCGGACGCTACTACATCCAAGGTCGGTGGGACGACGACGGTGAGATTCCTGACGAGAAGGAATTGAAAACGGAGTTGAAAGACCACGAACGCTACAGTGACCTCCATTCGCAGTCAAGTCAGCGAGTTCTCGAAGAGCTTGCTGAGGCGTTCACCGGGTGGTACAACTCCGACGACGGCAACAACCCGCCGGGCTACCGGAAACGTGGCGACCGACACCCGCGTTCGACCGTGACGTGGAAACAGAAAGGCATCAAACACGACGACAAACACGGGCAGGTTCGCCTCTCGAAAGGCTGGAACCTCAAAGACGGGCGCTCAGACTTCATTCTCGTGGAGTATGAGACACGACCGGATATGACCGTTGAGAACGTCCAGCAGGCGAGAGCGGTCTGGAATGGCGACCGATGGGAATTGCATCTCGTCTGTGAGATAGCAATTCCCGTCGAAGATGCGCCCGGTGACAAGACTGCCGGAATCGACCTTGGCATCAGCAACTACCTCGCCATCGACTACGAGGACGGCCCAAGCGAGTTGTATCCCGGCAACCGGCTCAAAGAGGACAAGCACTACTTCACCCGCGAAGAATACCAGACGGGGGGTGAGAACGGCCCATCCAAGCGGGTACGACGCGCTCGCCGGAAACTCTCTCGCCGAAAAGACCACTTCCTGCACACCCTCTCGAAACACATCGTCCAGCGGTGTGTCGAGGAAGGTATCGGGACGATAGCCGTAGGCGACCTGAGCGATATTCGAGAGGACCACGACGGCGACCCACGAGACTGGGGCCAGCGCGGAAACAAGAAGCTTCACCGGTGGGAGTTCGACCGGTTCACCCGCCTGCTGGAATACAAAGCCGAAGCACACGGAATACTGGTTGACCGTGTGGATGAAGAAAACACCTCGAAAACCTGTTCGTGTTGTGGGCAGATTCGAGATGCCAACCGCGTCGAGCGTGGCCTGTACGTCTGTGAGTCGTGCGAAACCACGATGAACGCAGACGTGAACGGAGCGGTGAATATCCGCCGAAAGATAACTCAAACTCCCCCAACCGGGGATATGAGTAACGGCTGCTTGGCACAGCCCGGAGTCTACCTGTTCGATACAACCACGGGTGCGTTCCACCCACAAGAACAGGCAGACTGCAAACCCTAATATCACAACGCTCGGGATTCACCCCGCCTTCAGGCGGGTGAGGATGTCAACCGAGCACTCACTGTCAGGGCAGGTAGCGCACGCTGAGGACACCCTCGTCGGCCCGCACCTCCACCCGCTCGACGCCCAGCCTGGCCGCCCGGGTCAGCGTCGCACCGTCCTCGACCACGTCGGTCGCGGCCTGCTCGGTCCGCTCGGGCGGGACCGAGATGACGTGCACTTCCCCCTTACCGGCCCGCTCGCGGGTGGTCAGCTCCCCCACTTCCTGGTCGGCGGCCAGCTCCCTGGCCTGCTGTGTCGGCCGCTCGGGGCTGTGCTCGACGTCGATCGTCCGGCGGCCGTGGACCTCGGCGAGCGTCCAGACCACCTCCATCGGGGGCTGGACCGCCAGTGTGGCCTCGAGCACCTCGTCGGCCTCCAGGTCGGGGTTCTCCGCGAGGGTGTGAACCCCGCCGCTGTGGACGTCCTGCAGCACCGCTGTCCCCTCGTCGACGTGCGTGACGACGAAGGTCCCTTCCTGCCGGTCTGCGTCCTCGGCTGCACCGCCTCCCCCGTCGCCGTCCGAGCCGGTCCCGCCGCCGGCCCCGTCCGCGCTGTCGCTGGGCTCGTCGCTCATGGCCCATCGTAGCACCGAGGGACGCTTGCCCGTTTCGTTCCCCGGCGGCCGGCCGTCGGGACTCGCTGTCCGGGTTACCGGTAGTGGCGGTGGAGGAGATAGCCCAGCCCGATGGCCACGAGCGGCGGCACCGCCCCGGCGGCCGGCGGCAGGCCGTAGAGGAACTCGACGAGCGGGGCGATGACACCAGGGGGGTCGCTTCTGGCTCCCGGCGGGGCCGAGACCACGAGCGCCAGATAGAGCGCAAACAGGAAGAGGTAGCCGCCGGCTGCCAGCGCGCCGTCGTAGTCGATGTCCCCTCCGACGCGGCGGTGCCGCCGGGCGACCAGCAGGACCGGTGCGGCAAGCGGCGCGACCACGGCCAGCCCGACCACGATGTAGAACGCCCGGACGAAAGTGAAGGTTCCGCCGACGGTCCCGACGGTGTTCGCGACCAGCGTCACCAGCGCCGTCACGAAAAAGAGGACCACGAACGCCGTCACCAGCCCGCCGAGGACGACGTAGGAGCGAAACAGCCGCGAGTCGCTGTGGCGGAAAGCGTAGGGGTAGGCGCCGAAGAAGCCGCCGTAACTCCTGGCTCCCTCGGTCTCACCGGGCGCACCCTCGCCGTCGCCGCCGGCCTCGGCGACCCCGCCGTCCGTCGCCGCGCCGTCCTCGCCCTCGCTCATTACACGCCGGTAGGGTCGGCGTTCGCTTAAGGGTTTACAGGTCGGGTGCTCGCTCGCCCGCTCGGACCGCGACCTCCAGCCAGTTCTCCTCGGGCGGGAGCGGACACGAAAAGGTCTCGCTGTAGGCACAGAACGGGGAGTACGCCAGGTTGAAATCCAGCGTCACCTCGGCGCCGTCTTCGAGGTCGCCCTCCACCTCCAGTTCCATGTAGCGGCCGTCGGCGTAGGTCTCCTGGCCGGTCGTCTTGTCCCGGAAGGGGACGAACACCGGTTCGTCGGCGCCTGCGTCCTGACGGTAGCCGTGCAGTCGCGTCGGGTCGCCGTCGAGTCCCAACGCGAAGGTGGCGACGCGCTCGTAGCGGACGGTCCGGCCGTCGCTGGTGGCCATCTCGACGGGTTCGGGGTCGTCGTGGACTGTCACGGTCGCAGTCACGCGGTAGTCGGGGTCCGGCGAGAAGTAGTTCAGGCCCTCGAAGTCCTCGCGGTGTTCGGGCGGGACGGGCGACTGCGGGTGCTCGGCGAAGAACTCGTTC
>JBLGCN010000247.1:0-3923 GCA_047617405.1 Natronomonas sp. | reverse complement strand
AGGAGTTCGCCCGCGACGCGACACTCATCGTCCTCGCGTTCGTCTTCGTCTCGCTGGCAGCCCTGATCGATATCGAGGCTGTCCTGGGTCTCGGGGTCGGCGGCATCCTGCTCGTGGTTGTCGTCATGGTGGTGTTACGCCCGCTGGTGGCGCTGATAGCAACCGCCGGCGTCCAGCAGTTCACGGGCTCCGAGCGGCTGTTTCTGGCGGCTGTTGCCCCCCGTGGGATCATCCCGGCGAGCGTGGCGACGCTGTTTGCCATCGAACTGGAACTGGCGGGGAACCTGCAGGCGGGACAGACGCTCATCGGGACGGTATTTATCGTCATCTTCGCGACTGTCGCGGTCGAGGCCGGACTCGCGCGACAGATAGGCGACCTTCTCGGAGTAACACCAATGCGTACAATAATCATCGGCGGGGGTCGAGTCGGTCGGGCACTCGCCGCACGACTGGAGGAGCGAGGCGAGTTCGTCGTCATCGTCGAGGACGGCGAGGAGCAAAAAGAACGGTCACGGGCTGAGGGGTTCACCGTGGTCGAGGGCGACGGAACCGAGCAGTCGACGCTCGTCAACGCTGGCGTCGAGGAGGCGAAGATCGTCGTTGCGGCCACTAGTGACGACAACGACAACCTCCTCATTTGCCAGACGATTAATACAAAGTTCGACGTCGAGGAGGTGTACTCGCGGGTGAATCAGCCCGAGAACATCCCCGCCTTCGAGTCGATGGACATCACTGCCGTCGACGACCCCATGGCAACGGCGTTCACTATCGACAACGAGATCGAACGGCCGGAGCTGGCACACTGGATGTACGATATCGGGGACGGCCACGACATCCAGGAGGTCGAGATGACCGCCAACGACCTCGACGGCAAGACAATGGAGGAGGTCAACGACAAGATACCAGGTGGGTGTCTCGTCGCGGAGGTCGGACAGGGCGAGGACGCACACGTCCCCGCCCCGGATGACACGATTAGCCTCGGCGACCACGTTACGTTTCTCGGCGACACGGACTCGGTCCGGACGGCCGTGAAGCGGTTCCATCCCCGGGACTGAACGCAGTCGCCGGCTCGGACAGGTCGAGTAAGCCCCGGCACTGGTCCGTGGCTGCCGTCGGTCGAAACTGATAGAAGCCTGACGGCGCGCCCTCTCTACATGGATGACTACGTCCTCTGGTTCGCCCGGCTAGAGCGCTACTACCAGATCCTCCTAGCCGCTGCGCTCGTCACCGGTTTCGCGGCCGTCGCCGTCGGGACGGGTACACAGAATTTTCCGGTTGTCGTTGCCGGATTGCTCTGGATCCTCGGTGGCTCCGGGGTGGTGTGGGTTGCGGACCGCCGCGAACAGGGGTGACGGCAAGGGGCTGCTGACCTCGGGGTACGCACAGGCCGGCGCACGTCTGCCG
The DNA here is from genome assembly GCA_047617405.1 of Natronomonas sp. GTDB lineage: Archaea > Halobacteriota > Halobacteria > Halobacteriales > Haloarculaceae > Salinirussus. Next base: position 2,519 of record JBLGCN010000247.1, on the reverse strand, counting down.
GAGAACCCACCGTCGACGGTGCAATATTTTATTTATTTCGCCTCGTACCTACAACGATGGACCTCAGTGCACTCCGTGTACAGAACTACCGGATCATCGACGACTCGGGATGGGTATCGGTCGACGACTTCCTCGCGCTCATCGGACGAAACGAGTCCGGAAAGACCGCGTTCATGAAGGCGGTCCAGGGGCTCAACCCGCCCTCGAGCGCCGACGAGTACGTCCCCTACGAGGACTACCCACGCGAGAAGTGGGCTGCCTACAGCGACACTCACGAGGAGGAACCCGCTGTTGTCGCGAGCGCACGGTTCAGCCTCGACCCGGGGGATATCCAGGCAGTAGAGGACGCCTACGGTGACATCCTTGCCGGGGACTCGGTGACAGCCAGCCGGGATTACAAAAACGACCTGCGGTGGGGGCTGGACCTCGAGGACGGCGCCTGCCTTGAGTATCTCAGGTCGGAGCGCGACCTCCCCGAGACCCTCAGCGCACAGTTGGCGACGGCCGATGCGTTGTCGGAGTTACCGGGCTACGGCGCAGACGAGGACGACGGGCTGTACGCGGAACTGGCCGGTCACCTTGGCGAGGACCCGGAGGCGGTCCTCGCAAACGATATCGGTGCCGAGGTGCTCGCGGACCGGCTCCCCGTGTTCCGGTATCTCGGCGAGTACTCGATCATGGACGGCACCATCCGCGTCGCGGAGCTTATCGAGCGACGGGAGGCCGACGAGCTGACACCGGGTGACCGGGTCTTTCTGTCCCTGCTCACCGTTGCCGGTCTCGACGTAGAGGACCTCCAGGATGTCGAGGACTGGCGCCGGCGGACCACGGAACTCGAGACCGCCTCCGCGGCGGTCAGCGAGGAGGTGATGGGCTACTGGGGACAGAGCGGTGACATCCGTATCCGTATCCAGGCCCGCGAGGATGCCGACGACCGGCTGATAGACGTCCGCGTCGAGAACCGTGCACACGACGTCACCGTCGGGTTCGAACAGCGGTCACAGGGGTTTCGCCGGTTTTTCTCGACGTTCTGCCAGCTCTCCGAGCTCCAGCGACAGTCCGAGGAGGTGGTACTGCTGCTCGACGAGCCCGGGCTCAACCTGCACGCGCGCGCCAAACAGGACTTTCTGGAGTTTCTCAAGACCGAACTGGCCGCCGAGTTCCCGCTCGTCTACGCCACACACTCGCCGTTCATGATAGACCGGGAGCAGTTGGGCCGGACGAAGATGGTTCAGGCCGAGCCACTCGGCGACGGGAATGTCTTTACCGATGTCTCCCTCGCGGACGCCTACACACAGTTCCCGCTCCGGAACGCGTTCGAACTCGACCTGATGGACACGCTGCTAGTCCGTCCGCAGACACTGCTCGTCGAGGGGAAAGCCGACCACATCTATCTGTACGTGCTCTCGAAGATGCTCCGGGATGTCGGGAAGACCGCTCTGGACGACCGCTGGACTGTGATCCCCATCACCGACGGGGAGAACATCGGTAGCTTCGTCTCGCTGTTCGACGGTGACCTGCTCGACGTTGCCGCGCTGCTGTCGGAGGAACCGTCGTCGTACCCGGAGGGGGTCCGTCTCAGTACCGTTGCTGAGTACGCCAACAGCGGCGAGAGTACGGTCGAGGACATTCTCTCCGAGCCGTTCTACCTGGAACTGGTCAACCGAACCTACGCCACCGAGATCGAAGATACCGACGACGTCCCGAACCGCGTCTCGCCGGCAGAGGTCGGCGGTGACGGCCGCGTCGTCGGACGGCTTCGGTCGTACTTCCGGACACACGGGGTCAACGGCGGCGAGTTCGACCGCAAGCGGCCGGCGTTGTACCTCCAGGAGAACCGCGCGGAGTTAGCCGAGGAACTCGACTCCGAGTCCCGACGCGGGTTCACCCGCCTGTTTACCGACCTGAACAACATCCTCGTGTCCTTCGATGGGGTCGAACGACGGGACCAGTCACTGCTCAGCGTACTCGGCCTGTAGCGGGCCGCTCTACGGGGCGAGGCCCGTCGGCTGGCATCGTCTGTTCAGCCCGGTCGAACTCCTCTGTAGGGTATCTAGCGGCGACGTGACTGCCAGCCAGAAGCGGGGGGAGCGTCCCCGTCCCGTTCCTTACCGCGGGCGCCCCTCTTCGGGTCGCTCCAGGTTGGATTCGTCGAACTCGACGTCCCAGTCGGTCACCGTCTCGGCGACCCCGTCGTAGATGTGTAACTCGTCGGCCTGGTAGAACCGCGAGCCAAAGGCCCCGTCGGCGATGAACTCGAAGCTGCCCGTGTTCAGCGGGAGAACCAGTACGCCGCCGTCGGTGCTCATATACACCAACTCGGCGAACTGTATCTCGTCGTCGTTGACACCGACAACCACGTCGCCCGGGTAGACCTTGGGCTCGTCCATCCCCTGAGGGACGAACGCGTCGTCGTCGGCGACGCTCGGTAGTTCGGGGAGGGCCGTCACCGGCAGGCCCTCCTGGCTCACCCCCGAGTGGATCAGTATGTTCCGTCGACCATCCTGTATTTGCTCCAT
>JBLGCN010000246.1:0-4030 GCA_047617405.1 Natronomonas sp. | reverse complement strand
TGCCGGCCAGCCGCCGGGCGACCATCACCTGCTGGAGGAGATTGTCGGCGTCCATCCCGTCGTCGTGGGCGAGCCCGCCGAGCGTCGGGAGGATATGTCGGAGCCGCCCGGGGGTGTGAATGTCCGTCATCATGTAACTCAACTCGTCGCCCTCGACGGAGAAGGTGTGGCGCTGACCGGTCTCGACGGTGACCGTCTCGCCCGGCCCCGCACGGTAGGACTCCCCGTCGAGGTGGAAGGTCGGCTCGCCGGCCCGCACGTCGAAGCGCTCGACACTCTGTTCGTGGTAGTGTTCGGGCGGCCCGTCGTAGCCCGGCCCGAGGATGCTGAGCGAACGGATCGTCTCGCCGTCTGGTGAGTCGAGCGGCGCACCCCAGACCGGCTGGGTGGGGTGAGAGTTCAGCGGCCCGGTCCGCTCGGCCAGCAGCCCCGCCAGGTCGCTGCCGGGGGTTACCTGGAAGCCGGTCCCCGGAACCGGCTGGCCGTCGGCGTCTATCGTCCGGCCGGTTGTGACTGTCATACCTGCGAACGGGGGCCGGCGGTAAAAACCGTTCCGCGTGGAGCGTGCTGTCGGGGGCGGGTCCGCCCCGGGCGGCGGCCGTGTGTCCGAAACACTATGTGGGCGCTGGCCCCACAATGGGTATGCGCGCGGAGAACAGTTTCATCCCGGTGTCGGGGGTTGGCGAGGTCACCGAGCGAAAGCTCTGGCAGTCCGGCGTTCGGACCTGGGACGACTTCGACGGCGAGGTACCCGGTCCGGCCGCCGCCGAGGATATCTGGTCGTTTATCGACCGTGCAAGCGAGCGCCTGGACGCCGGCGACACTGACTTTTTTGCCTCGGCGTTTCCCTCCGGTGAACAGTGGCGGTTCTACGAGAACTTCCGGGAGAGCGCCTGCTTTCTGGATATCGAGACGACCGGGCTGAGCGAGCGCCGTGACGACGTGACTGTCGTCAGCCTCCACCGAGCGGGGTCGACGACGACACTCGTGCGCGACCGGGGGCTGACCGCGGAGGCCCTCGCCGACGAGTTTGCCGACGCCGGCCTCCTCGTCACCTACAACGGCAAGCGCTTTGATGTCCCCTTTCTCGAGGCGTCGTTCGACCTCGAGATAGGCCTCCCACACCTGGACCTGATCTACCCCTGCCGGCGGCTAGACCTGACCGGGGGCCTCAAACAGGTCGAACAGACGGTTGGCATCGACCGCGACCGGCCGGACCTCTCGGGGCGCGATGCGGTACGGCTCTGGCACGAGTACGAACGCGGCCGTGAGGAGGCCCTGGAGACGCTGGTCTCGTACAACCGCGACGACACCGCAAATCTCGAGCGGCTGGTTGACGTGGTCACCGACCGTCTCCACGAACACGTCTTCGAGCCGGCGAGCAACGACAGATAGGGGGACGGCCGGCGGAGGGTTCGCCGGCGCACACCACCCCTGTCACCCGTCAGTTTGGCTCCGCCGGCTCGGCCTCGGTTCCCTCCGTGTCGGCCCCGCCGGTCGGGTCACCGCCTGTCCCCTCGTCGTCCGGCTCGCGAATCGCCGAATCAGGGCCTGTCGGGTCGAGCGGACGGACCCAGCCGACGTAGAGTACCACCGCCATCGTGGCGTAGCCAACGGCCCAGGCGGCCGACCCCAGCGCGTGGTACCCGGACTGTGAGAGCACGTGGTTGGTCAGCCCGGGGAGTAACACCCCCGCGAGCACCACGAGGACGAACCCGCCGCGCGTGCCGAGCCCGGTGTCCATCGCCCGGTAATCGGGGTTGCGCGCGCCTCAATCTTTCCATCCGTCGCAGGCGGATAACCCGTCCGCAGTCCGCTGGTATCGCCGTGTGGTCGACCTGTCAGTCAGGGCTCGACGGCGCCGTCCCACTCCATCCGGCAGTCCTCGTCACAGAAGTGTGCGGTCCGGACCTCGCCGCCTTCGATCCACGTGACGACGCGGTGTCGGGGCGTGTCGAGGACCGTCGCCCCACACGTCGCACAGTCCGGCGCATCCTCCTCGGAGATGTTTTCGGCGACGTCCGAAGTCGGGTCGACCATCTTACTCCCACCCTTAGCACGTCGGTACTTAACCTCATACATTCGCCCCGCACAGGCGACGGGGGCTGTGTAGACCTGGGCAGGCGGTTCCGGTGTCGCTACCGGTCGCGGGTCACTGTCGCGTTAGGCTCGATGCGGGCCCCCGTGGCGAGTGTGACACCGGGGTTCAGTGTCGTCTCAATCCCCGTCTTCGCCCCGTCACCGACAACGACGCCAAACTTCCGGCGCCCGGTCGAGACCCGCTCACCGTTCACCGTCAGCCGGACAGGCTCGTCGTCGTGTCGGAGGTTGGCAACCGTCGTCCCCGCGCCGAGGTTGACATCGCGGCCGATGACGCTGTCGCCGACGTAGGAGAGGTGAGGGACCGCAGCCCCCGCCATGACGACGCTGTTTTTTACCTCGACGGCGTTCCCTATCCGGGTGTTCTCGCCGAGGACGGTGTGCCCGCGGACATACGCGTTCGGGCCGACGTGTGCACCGGCCCGCACCAGCACCGGCCCCTCGATGACCACACCGGGCTCGACCGTCGCCCCCGCCTCAACGACCACGTCCCCGCGCAGGTCGGCGGTGGCGGCGACCGAACCCCGTATCTCGCGGTCCAGACCGCCCAGCTTCCACTCGTTCGCCTCGAGTAGCTCCCAGGGCCGGCCCACACCCATCCAGCGGTCGACACCGATAGCCCGGACCGACCGCTCGTCGATGACCCGCGCGAGCACGTCGGTGAGTTCCTCCTCGCCGCGCTCGCTCTCCTCGACATCGAGCCACTCCCGGGCCGCCACGGGAAAGACGTAGGCGCCGACGTTGACCCGGTTCGACGGGGGGTCTGCGGGCTTCTCGACGATCCCTTCGACTACCCCGTCGGCGATGTCGAAGACACCGTAGGGCCGGGGGTTCTCGACCGTGTAGGTCCCGACGGCGGGACCCTCCTCGAACAGCCGTGTCACGGAGTCGGGGTCGTAGATGTCGTCACCGTTGAGCACCGCAAACGCCCCCTCGATGTGCTCGCGGGCCGCCCGGACGGCGTGGGCGGTGCCACGTTGCTCGGCCTGGACGGCGTATCTGACGGGGGTGTTCCGGTACTCGTCGCCGAAGTGTCCGCGGACGTCGTCGGCCTCGTAGCCGACCACGAGCAGTAACTCGGTCGCGCCGGCCTCGACCGCGGCGTCGGCGGTGTGGGCCATCAGCGGCCGGTCGGCCACCGGTAGCATCGGCTTTGGACGCCGGTCCGTCAGCGGCCGCATCCGGGTCCCCTGCCCGGCGGCGAGGATCACAGTCTGCATGCCCGAGGGCTCCGTCGGGACGGACTAAGCTCTACCGGCGCTTGCGCCCGCGCCGGGCCGAGACGGGCGCACGGTCCTCGAAGGAGGAGCCACAGCTGGGACACAGCCCCTTCTGGAAGAAGACCGTCGGCCCCTCGCGGGTCTCGGGGTTCCACCGGACGCGGTAGCCACACTCCTCACACCGGGTGGTTTTGCGGGTCATATTTCGGTGTTGTCGCGCGCCGACAAAACCGTTTGCCGGCCCGGACCGCGGCTTTGATATACCGACTTCCCGGATCGGCGGTATGGAGCTGGAACACGAGTGTCCGGAGTGTGACCGGCGGCGGAGCTTCTACCTGGCTGCGAGCACGGAGCTACACCTGGGCCGGAAGCTAAAGTGGCGCTGTCCGGAGTGTGGCTACGGCTTCGTGCGGATCGGCGGCGAGGTCGACGCTGCCGGGACCACGCCTGCCTGACTGCTGTGGACCGGTTGCTGGCAGACCCACCCAATCGAGGGTCTGCCAGAAGTGTCGGTTGGCGCTGTCGCGGTCACTCTCCGGCGCGCCGGAACCGCATCCGGAGGCATCCGGCCGCGTCCGGGGCTGGACACTCCTCGACGGAGAGTGAGCCGTCGGAGGTGAGCACCGCCCACCGGATCAGCCACAGTTCCAGCCCCCGGGAGTGTTGCAGCGGGGTCTCGCTTCCCCGGCCGATCGCGTTGAGGTCCTCGT
>JBLGCN010000245.1:0-4030 GCA_047617405.1 Natronomonas sp. | reverse complement strand
GGTGAGTTCGAGTTCCTGGGGGACAACGCCGATCGGCGAGGTCATCGAGACGGTGTGGGCGCGGAACTGGACGGCGTCGTGGAACTGGCTGTGGCTCTGGGACTCGCTGTAGGGCTTGCGGGCCGAACAGGGCACGAGCACGAGCGGGGTGTCGAACCGACAGCGGTAGCGGTCGGTGACCCGCCGGGCGAAGCGCTGGATCTCCACTCGATTGAGGGTGTCCTCGCTGGCGGCGGTCACCTCGGCGCGCCGGATGACCGGCGTTCGCTGTTCGAGATAGCCGTACTGCTGGTCGAGTCGGCGAAAGACAGCGGTGTGCCACTGCTCGTGACGGGCCTGCCCCTCGAGATAGTCACGCAGGCGGCCGGTGCGCACGCGCTCGCGAACCGTCGCCAGGGCCGCCCGGAGGGCGTGCTCGTTGTGGGCGACACAGTCCTCGCGGTCGAACGCCTTGCGGGGCTGCTGGCAGGCCGGGCAGACACAGGGGAGTTCGGTCAGGTCCGCCAGAAAGTGCTCGCCGTCGGCGGTGAGATACTTCCCCTGTGTCCCCTTCACGACCGCCCGGTCGGTGTCCACGAGGTCGACGCCGGCGTAGACGAGCGTGGCGACGTTCCTGGGGGTCGCCACACCGGGGAGGTAGAGGGCGCTGTCCGGGGGGATTGCCTCGCGGGTCTCGATGATAGCGTCGACGAAGGCCCGCGCGTGGTCGGCGACCGACCGGGCGGTCGAGAGGACGTAGGCGTCGGTCCCGTGGTCGGCGGCGGTCGCGGGGCTGATGACGGCGGCACTGGGATAGTTGACCTCCGGGTAGTCACCGGCGAAGGCGGTCTGGACCTCCTCGGGTGTCCCGCCGGGCAGCCCACGGTGGGGGAGAACCGTCAGCGAGGTGTCGTCGCTCTCGGGGGCCCTGCGGTCGGCGACCCACTCGCTGCCGGCGTCCTCGAGTACCCTGTCGACGAGGCCAGGGGTGGCTACCGGGTCCGCCAGCCGGAGTTCGCCCAGCCGGGCCGGCCCGTCCCGGTCGTGGACCTCGAAGTGGTCGGTCATCCGTCCGCCCCCCGGTCGGCCCCGTCCCGGCCGGTGTCGCTCCGGTCGACCCGCACACCGTCGGGTAGCCGGTCGAGCGCCGAGGCCGGCCAGCCGTCGTGGACCAGCCTGACCGTCGTGTCGGGGTTGGCCGCGGCCAGCCGACAGACCCCCTCGGCGGCGGCCTCGTAGGCCTGTGGCGCCAGGCGGTCGGGTACCTCCGCGGTCAGCGGGTAGGCGTCTTTTAGCGCCACCGGCAGCGGCCCGAAGGGTGGGCGCAGGAGCCAGCGCTCGCCCTCGCCGTCGCTCTCGGTGCCACCCACGACCACCCTGTCGCCGACTGGCAGCCGGGCCAGCCGGTCGTGATGGCGCCGGACCTCCGGCCGGCGGGCGCTCTCGGCCGAGAGGTGAAAGAACGTCCCCTTCGAGACCGGCTCGGTCGCCTCGAGGAACTCCGAGTGGTCGAGCAGCGCCCGGTAGCCGTCGAGCAGGGCCGGGTGCCCGCGTGCGCGCGCCTCAACGAGTTCGAGTAGACTCCCCTCGCGGATGGCGCCTTTGACGCGGCGGATCTCGGCAAAGGAGACGTGGAGGTTGTGTTCGGCGAGCACCTCGCCGCGCTCGCGTTCGGGCCGGTCGCGCAGCTCCGCCGGTGTCCACCCCCCACAGGCCGGGCAGGCACAGGGAAAGTACTCGAGCTCCTCGAGGCGGTCGGTCCCGCGAACCGTGAGATAGCGGTCATCACGGGCGTACAGCGCGTAGGCCGCCGAGTCGAACAGGTCACAGCCAAGCGCCGCCGCGAGCGCAAAGGTCATCGGATGGCCGGCGCCAAAGAGGTGGACCGGCGCGGCCTCGGGCAGGCCGCGCTTTGCGGCGACGACAGCCTCCACCACCTCGCCGTAGCGGTAGTCGTTGAGCAGCGGGACCACGGCACCGACCGGAAAGAGGTCGGCGCCGCTGTCGGCGGCCTCACGGGCCGCGCGCTCGCGAACCGTCGGGTGGATACCGCCCTGGACCGGCCCGGTCAACAGCATCTCGCCGACGTCCATCCCGGCGGCGCGTTCGATGCGCTCCTGTGTGGCCACCTGGTCCTCGGCCACCTGCTCGCGGTCGGCGTCGGGCTGTGTCGGGATGTCCACAGGTGTCCCGATATCCGAGCCGATGTCGTGCTGGAACCGGACGATCTCCTCGGTGGTGATGTCGATTGCCCCGTACTCGGCGAGTTGGAAGGAGCCCGAATCGGTCATGACAGCCCCCGGAAAGTCGAGCAGGTCGTGCAGGCCCTGTTCGAGGGCGGGCTCGCGGAGGTCCTCGCTGCCGTGGAGGACGTAGCTGTTGGTGATGAGGGCCTCGGCGCCAAACTCCTCGGCCAGCCGCCGCGGTGGAACGGTCTGGACGTGGGGGTTGACCACCGGCAGGAGGGCCGGGGTCTCGACGGTCACGCCCGCCCGGGGGACCTCGAGTTCCCCGAGTCGGCCGGCGCCGTCGTACCGGCGCACCTCGAAGACGTCTCGCATTGGCCTCTCTGTGACTGCGGCGGCGGTAAGGGTTGTGTTCGGCGCGACTGTGTGGCGTGTCACAGCGTGCACGCCCGGGAATCTTGGCGAGCGGTGAATCGACCAGTAGAAACGTTTACTCAGTTCCATCTGTTACCGCGAGTATGGCAACGGCGGTGAAAGTCGACGAGGACGCAAAATCCCGGCTCGAAGAACTCCAGGCGGAGATCAGACTTCGGACCGGGCAGAATGTTACTCAACAGGAGCTGTTGGGCCGCCTGATCGACGACGCGTACGCCTCCCGCGGGGACGTGGTCGACTCCTTTCGCAAGCCATCGGTGCCACTTTCCGACGGGGAGAAGGAGGCGATGCGTCGTGGCCGGACCAGCTCCGGAACCCGGACTGACGAGGAGGACATCGACGACATCCTCTACGGATGACGGTGCTCGTCGACACCGGCGTCCTGTACGCGGACCACGACACCGACGCCACCAGACACGACGCGGCCGGCGAGGCCTTAGAGGCAGTCTACGACGGGGAGTTCGGCGCTCCCTACATCACCGACTACATCTACGACGAGGCGGTGACCCTGGCACTCACACGGGCCGGTGTGGAGGCAGCACAGTCCCTGGGAGCGCGACTTCGCGGCGTGGGCTCGTACCCGCAGGTCTACGAGGTGCTCCGCGTCTCGTCGGCAGTCTTCGCGGACGCTGTCGATATCTTCGAGCAGTACGGCGACCAGGAGCTCAGCTTCACCGACGCGACGACGGTCGCGCTCCGCCGTCGTCACGACCTTGACCGGATACTCTCCTTCGACGACGACTTCGACGGAGTCGCGCCGCGGCTTGACCCGGCGCGGGTTTGATATGCCGGCCACGAGCCGGGCGACTCGGGAGTGTTCGGCGGCTCTTGAAACGGCTGACTTCGAACAGCTCCCCCGGAGGTAGGGCACTGACACCGGAGTTCGGATGTGCCGGTTGCCCCCTTGCCGGCGACGGTTGCGCCGCACCCCGACCGGGGGTCCGCTGTGGACCTGCACTCACCGCCGAAACGACGGCTCCCGGCCCTCGGTGAACGCCTCTACACCCTCCTTCGCGTGCGCGGAGGCAAACGTCTCCTCGCCGAGCCGGGTCTCCAGCCGGAACGCGTCGTCGGGCCGCAGTCCCGCACAGCGGTGGACGGTCTCCTTGATCCGCTGGACGGCTTCGGGGCTGTTCTCGGCGATGCTGTCCGCCACCGCTTCCGCGCGCTCCAGGGCCTCCCCGTCGGGGACGACCTCGTTGACCAAGCCGGCCTCGAGTGCATGGGAAGCGGGGAACAGATCCCCGGTGAGGAGGAACTCCATGGCCCGGCAGTAGGGGACCTGCCGGGGGAGCCGGACGTGTGAGCCGGCGACCGGCGCGAGCCCCCAGCGTGGCTCCTGGAGCCCGAAGCGGGCGCTCTCGGCGGCGACCCGGATGTCCGTCGCCTGGAGGAACTCCATCCCGCCGGCGACACAGAGCCCGTTGACC
>JBLGCN010000244.1:0-4048 GCA_047617405.1 Natronomonas sp. | reverse complement strand
GCCGCCCGACGTCCCGCCGTCCACTGTCCCGCTCGTGTCGGGGCCACTGTCACCGCCCACACAGCCCGCCAGTACCCCAAGGCTCAGTGCCCCGGTTGCTGCGAGGAGGCGTCGTCGTGAGGTGTGCGGTCGAGACCCGTTCGCGCCGTCGTGTCCACGCATACCCGTACAACGGGCGGGCAGCGGTAATAGATTGTTCAAACTCCGTTCAAACTTCGTCCGAGGTCGGCGTTCGGCGGCGAGCCACCCGTGATAGCCGTGGGTTGCTATCCAGGCGCGGTCCTCCCGCCCCCGGCCGGCCGGGAACCGGAACGCTATTGACCGTCACCCGCGTGCTCCTGGCGCATGAGAGCACACGCACCGGGGAGTGTGACGGTCATATTCGCGCCGGTCGAGGACACCTCACTGGGCGTGAGTTTCGCCGTCAGCGACGGCGTCACCGCCGCGGTCGAGGCCGCTGACGCGACTGCGGTCAGCCTCGACGGCCGGCGGACGTCCTTCGAGCCCGTCGAGATCGCCCTCGAGACGCTGGGTGTCGTAGCCGACGTTGCCCTGGAGAGTGAGATACCCGTCGGCCGGGGCTTTGGCGCCAGCGGCGCGGCGACGCTGGGGACTGTGCTGGCGGCGAACGAGGTGTTCGGGCTCGGCCGCTCGCGCGAGGAGTTGGTCGAGGTGGCCGCGCAGGCGGAGGTGGAGGCCGGCACGGGGCTGAGTGACGTCTACGTCCAGGAGATGGGGGGGTTTGCCTACGACACGGGTGAGGGGCGCCAGCGCGTCGCCCGCGAGGACGAACTCCGGTACGCCTCCTGGGGCGGGATCGCCACCGGCGACGTGCTCGGCGACCCTGCGGCCGTCGACCGTGTCCGGAGCGCCGGCAACGACGCCCTCGCGGCGTTCGACCCCGGGATGGGCCTGCCCGCCCTGTTTGACCTCGCCTGGGACTTTGCGGAGGCGACAGACCTGGTGACAGAGGGTGTCACCAGCCGGGTCGGGGGTGTGCAGGCGGGTGGCGGCGCGGCGACGATGGCGATGGTCGGCGAGACCGTCGTCGGCGTCGGGGGCGACGACAGGCTCCCCGAGCGCACGCGGATCGAGCCCGAGGGCGCACACGTGCTGTGAGCAGGGGCCGGCGACGGACGCCCGTACCGCTCACAGCACTGTGCCGTGTTTCTTCTCGGGCAGTTCCTTTGTGACGTCCTCATAGAAGGCAAAGCGAGCCTCCAGTTCCGCGCGGAGCTCGGAGGGTGGGACGACCTCGTCGATGACCACCTCGCTGGCCATCCGGCGGATGTCGATGTCCGCACGGAACTCCTCGCGCAGCTCCTGTTCGCGGGCGGCCCGCTCGTCGGCGTCCTCGATCGCGTCGAGTTCGTTCGCGTAGACCGCCCGGACCGCCGCCTCGGGGCCCATGATGCCGATCTCCCCGGAGGGGAGCCCGATGACGCTCTCGGGGTCGTAGGCCGGCCCGCCCATCGCGTAGATCCCGGCCCCGTAGGCCTTCCGGACGACGACAGTCTGTTGGGGGACCGTCGCCGAGGAGGTGGCGTAGATGAACCGTTTGCCCTGTTCGAGGATCCCCTCCTTCTCGACCTGTGAGCCGGCCATGAAACCGGGCGTGTCACAGAGGTACAGAACAGGGATGTTGAACGCGTCGGACTTCCAGATGAACTGGGCGGCCTTCTCGGCGGCGTCGGGGAAGATGGCACCCGCACGCTCGGCGGGCTGGTTGGCGACGACGGCGACCGGCCGGCCGTCGACCCGGCCGTAGCCGGTGATGAGCTCCGGGCCGTAGTCGGGCTGGAGCTCCAGAAACGAGTCGGCGTCGACGACCCGCTCGACCAGCCGGTGCATGTCGTAGCTCCGCCGTGGCCCCTCGGGAACCACACTGTCGATACCCCGGGGCGAGCGGGCGGGGTCGTCGCCGGGCGTCTGTGGCGGCTGCTGGTCGGCGTTGTCGGGCAGGTAGCCGACCAGCCGGGCGACCAGCTCGCGGGCGTGGTCCTCGTCGTCGGCGACCAGGTCCGCGCTGCCGGAGTGGCGGGCGTGGACGTCGGGGCCGCCCAGGTCCGCGAGACTGATCTCCTCGCCGGTGACCATCTCGACCATCCGTGGGGAGGCGATAGCCATCGCCGACATCCCGCGGACCATCACGGTGAAGTCGGCAAAGACGGGGGTGTAGGCCGCGCCCGCGATGCAGGGGCCGTAGAGCACGCATATCTGGGGCACCCGCCCCGAGAGCATCGAGTGGTTGTAATAGTACTTGCCGATCCCCTCGCGGTTGGCAAAAAAGCCGGTCTGCTGGTCGATCCGGCCTCCGGAGGAATCCATCAGGTAGAGCACGGGCCGCCCGGTCTTGAGCGCGCGCTGTTGCATCCGGAGAAACTTCTCGACGCCCTTCTCGGCCATCGACCCCGCCTTGACCGTGAAGTCGTTACCCATGAAGTGCAGGTCCCGCCCCTCGAACTCGGCGGCGCCGGTGATCAGCCCGTCCGCCGGGAGCTGGTCGTCGGCGTCGAACTCCGCGAACCGGCCGTCCTCGAAGGTGAGCTCACCGAACCAGCGGTCGAGCCGGTCGCGGACGAACAGCTTTCCCTGGTCGGCCAGCCGCTCCTTGTACTCCTCCGGCCCGCCCTCCATGACCGTCGCCACCTCCTCGCGGAGCTGTTGCTCCCGGCCGGTCGGGCCGAGCACCTCCACAACGGCAATAGGGTCCTCGCCGCCCTCGCCGTAGACGGCGACCTCGTCGATGTCGGCGTCGACGTACTCGGCGACAGCTCGGGCGAGGCTCTCTGCCTCCTCTGCAGTGGTCTCCCCGTCGACTCTCAGGTCCATCTTCCGGGCCTTCGACGGGGACTCCCGAAAGTACTTCGACGTCACTCACCGACAGTGGTCGACCGAGACCGAGACTGTGTGGGTGTCCCCGCGTGGACGACCGGTTCAGCATCCGGCGTGCTGTCGCGCCGGCTCTGCCGCGACAGCCGTCGTGCGAGTCGGCAGGGGGGCGTGTGGTACCGGGTGGAACTGAGACGGCTCGGGGGTTTCAGGCTCTCCCGGCCGGCGAAACCGGACACCAGCCCACTCTCACCCGCAACCGCCAAATAGCGGGACCCACACACCGGAGATATGGACCGAACGGCCGCGGTCACCCGGGAAACCGCCGAAACCGACATCCAGGTGACACTCGACCTCGACGGCGAGGGCGAGACCACCGTCGAGACCGGCGTCGGCTTTTTCGATCACATGCTCGACGCCTTCGGGACCCACGGCCTCTTTGACCTGACGGTCCGGTGTGACGGCGACCTCTCGGTCGACGACCACCACACCGTCGAGGACGTCGGTATCGCGCTCGGGGAGGCACTGGCGGAGGCACTGGGTGACAAGCGCGGGATCGCCCGCTTTGCCGACCGGCAGGTCCCGATGGACGAGGCCCGCGCGGCGGTGGTACTCGACATCTCCGGCCGGCCGTACTTCGCCTTCGAGGGCGAGTTCTCTCAGGAGTCGGTCGGCGGGATGACCAGCCACATGGCCCGGCACTTCCTGCGGTCGCTCGCCACGAACGCGGGGCTGACACTGCACGCCGAGGTAGCGGGGGAAAACGCCCACCACGAGGTCGAGGCGCTGTTCAAGACAGCGGCGCGGGCACTCGATGACGCGACCCGGGTCGACGAGCGCCGCCCCGACCCGCCGAGCACGAAAGGCGAGTTGTAGGCGTGTACACCTGCTGTGGGCGGCCGGGACGCCGGAGGTTGCGGTGTCCCCACCGGACATATACCGGTGGCCCGTGACCGTCCAGTATGTTCGAGGAAATCATGGAGAAGTTCTCCGACTCCCCGAGCCAGCAGCGGGTGATCCGGCTGCTGTTGGAGCGGGGCTTCTCCGTCAACGAGGAGGGACGGGTGGTCTCCGGGGGGATCGAGATCCCGAACACGGGGATTGCCCGCGAGGCGGGTGTCGACCGTCGGGTGGTCAACGCCACCACCGACGCCATCCTCGCGGACGACGAACTCCGGCCGATCTTCCGAAATATCTCCGCGGTTCCGAGCCTGAT
>JBLGCN010000243.1:0-4048 GCA_047617405.1 Natronomonas sp. | reverse complement strand
GTCGACGGTCACGAACCCGTCGTGGTCCTGATAGTGCTCTATGACCGGTGTGGTGTTCTCGTCGAAGACATCCAGCCGGTTCTCGACAGCCTCGGGACGGTCGTCCTCGCGCTGTTCGAGGTCACCGCCACACCCGTCGCAGATACCCTCCTCCTCGGGCTGGTCGAACTCGACGTGGAAGCTGACGTCACAGTCGTCACAGACCCGTCGCCCGGTCAGCCGGTCGACGAGCTCCTCGCGGGACACCTCAAGCGAGAGGATAACGTCGATGTCGGTCATCCTCGACAGCTCCTCGGCCTGCTCGAGGGTTCGCGGGTAGCCGTCGAGGACGAACCCGTCGGCCGCGGAGAGGGCCTCCTCGACGATGGCGTTGACCACGGCGTCCGGCACGAGGTCGCCGGCCTCCATGTAGGCTCGCGGTGTGTCGTACTCCGTCTCCATGTCGGAGATGTCCATGTCCTTGTTACCCCGGAGTGCGTCCCCTGTCGTGACGTGTTCGATACCGTACTCCGTCGCAATGTTGTCCGACTGTGTACCCTTGCCGGCCCCCGGCGGCCCCAGGATCAGGATGTGCGGTTGTCCCATAGCCATCGCCTCCGGTCGGAGGGAATAAATGACTGTCCAAACGCCGCCAGGGGGTCCGGCAGCCCGTCGGTGGCCGCCACACAGATGAAAAGCCCTTAGCAGGTGACCCTCCAATCGGTACCCAATGGGAGCCGACCACCTGCTCGTCCGCGCGGCTCGCGGGGAGCGCACGGAGCGGCCGCCGGTCTGGCTGATGCGCCAGGCCGGCCGCCACATCCCCGAGTACCGCGAGTTGCGCGAGCAACACTCCTTTCTCGAGGCGATCAAGGACCCGAAGATTGCCGCCGAGGTCACCATGCTCCCCTGGGAGTACTACCGCCCCGACGGGCTGGTGATGTTCTCGGACATCCTCACCGTCCTCGAGCCGCTCGGGTTCGCATACCACATCGAGTCCGGCGTCGGCCCCGTTATCGAGGACCCCGTCGACGGTCCCGACGATGTCGACCGCTCCCACAGCGACGTGACCGAGGAACTCGACTACGTCGGCGACCTGTTGGGGCGGCTACACAGCCGGGTCGGGGACGAAACTGCCATCATTGGCTTTGCCGGCGGCCCCTTTACGCTTGCCTCATACGCCGTCGCCGGCGGCCCCAGCCGGACGAATATGCCCCTGCGACGGCTCCGGGCCCGTCACCCCGAGGCCTTCCGGACACTGCTCACCTCCTTTGCCGATGTCGTCCGGGACTACCTCTCCTTCCAGATCGACAGCGGTGCCGATGTTATTCAGCTGTTTGACACCTACGCGGGGGCGCTCTGCCCCGCCGACTACCGGGAGTTCGTGCTCCCGTTACACCAGGAGATCCTCGGGGACCTGGACGCCCCTGCGATCGTCTTTGTCCGACAGATGGGGGGACGGCTCGACCAACTCGCCGACAGCGGGGCCGATGTCGTCAGCCTCGACTGGACCGTCAACATGGCCGAGGCCCGCGACCAGTTGGGTCGGATGCCCGTCCAGGGGAATCTCGACCCGTCGACCCTCTTTGCCGAGCCGGCCGTGGTCCGCGAGCGGACCCGCGAGGTCATCGAACAGGCCGGCCCGGCCGGGCATATCCTCAATCTCGGCCACGGCGTCAACAAGGACACCCCTGTCGAGTCCGTCGAGGCGTTCGTCGAGACGGCAAAGTCCGTCGAGCGGTAGCCCGGCGACATCCTCAGAGGGGCTGCCGCGGGCACAAAGCGTATGCTGTCGTATCCCCGCCCTGACTGTATCGATGAGACGGAGGCAAACGCGACGACAGGTGCTCCGGGCGCTCGGTCTGGCCGGCGCTGCCGGGCTGGCCGGCTGCCAGGGTGAGGAGCCGGAAACCGGGGACGGCTCGGGAACGCTGTTTGACGACGAGACGACGACAGGGGACGGCGGGGGGTTGCTACCGACGACATCCACCGAAACCGGGACCGACACCGAGGCGGCGACTGGAACCGAGACCGGACCGGAGACGGTAAATGTCGGGGTTCTCAGCCCGGTCTCCGGCCCCTTCCCCGACGTTGGCCAGCGCCACCGGGAGGCCGCACAGTTCGCCGTGACGCGGATCAACACGTCCCCGGAGTTCGAGGTCGAACTCGATGCGGTCTACGGTGACACCGGGTTCGCGCCGGACCGCGCGAGGCAGGCGGTACAGCGACTGCTCGTGGAGGAGGACGTCGACGCCCTCGTCGGCGGGGTCGGTGCGGGGGCGGCGTTCGGGACCGCCGAGGCCGCACGGCGTTCTGCGGTCGTCTACCTCTCGGGCGCACAGCTGCCCGTCATCACTGGCAGCGAGTGCAACGACTGGACGTTCCGGGTCGGGACGAACACCGTCCAGCTCGCGACGGCCGTCGCCGAACACACGCTTGCACGACTCGGCCCCGAGGTGTACTTCCTGTACAACGACTTCACGTACGGAAATACGGTCTACGAGTGGACGCGCAGACGGCTGGCCGGAGCGACCGCGTTCGCCGAGGTCGGCTCGCGACCCGTCTCGCTGGGTGGGACGGAGTTCGGGGGTGTCGTCGAGGACATCCGCGATGCTGGGCCGGACGCAGTCGTACTGGGGCTGGCGGGCGAGAGCTTCGGGGCCTTTCTCGACCGGGCGGCGGCAGCCGGACTCGACGAGGAGACGGCGCTGGTCGCCCACCGGCTGTTCTCGGGCGACCGCGACCTGCTCGGCGAGAGCGCGGACGGGCTGTTGGCCGGGATGGCCTACGACCACTCGCTCGGGACCGGCAACAACCGGGCGTTCGTCCGCAGCTACGAGCGGGCGACCGAGAGAGAGCCCGAGGACCTTGACCGCGTGGCCGCCGACTCGCTGTGTGTGCTGGCGAGCGCCGTCGAGGAGGCCGGACGGACCACACCGGACGCGGTCCGGGAGACGCTGGAGGGCGGGACGTTCCAAACTGTTCTCGGCAGTGTGACGCTGCGGGCCGCCGACCACCAAGCGACGAACCCCGCCTGGGTCGGGGAACTGTCGGCGGGCGCCGGCACAGCTGTCGACCTCGCGCCACGCACGATGGTCGGTGGGGACGAGGCGCTCCCTCCGGCCACTGTACTGGGGTGTGAACGGTAACCCCGCGGAGCAGGCCAGTCTGGGCCGGATAGCGAGTGGGTCAGCCGTCCGCGCTGCTCGCGTCGCCGGCAAGGCTGTCGGCGAGCCCTCTCGCCTCGCGCACGCGGCTCGGAATCCCCATCCGGGCGGTGTAGTTCGTCGCCAGGTGGATGCCAGGCGGCGTTTCCACCTCCTCGGTCCCCCACCAGGAGTGGTCGTATGCGGGGAACCACCGTTCGCGGCGCTCGATGTCGAGCACTGTGGCCCCGGTGTCCGTCGCCTGCTCGAACTCCTGGCGGGCGATCTCGCCGACTCGGTCGTCGGAGCGCTCCAGGATGTCGGGCTCGTGCATCCCGCCGAGAAAGACCGTACAGAGGTCGTCACGGTCGAAGAGGACGCCGTTGAACGAGACGCCAAGCGTGTGCAGGTCCTCCTGGTAGCTGACCTGGTAGCCCAGGCCCTCGGCCGGCTCGGTCTCACTCCGCAGGTAGACCAGCGCCAGCGGATTGTATGTCAACTCGCGCAGTCGGTCGGCGCCGGGGGCGAGCCCGGCGAGCAACTCGCCTGCCGCGTCCCCCGGTGCGGTCACGACGACGTGGTCGGCCTCGTAGGTGTCCTCGGCCGTCTCGACCGTGTACGTGTTCCCGGTCGTTGCGCCGCCGTCCGTGGCAGCCACGACGGTCCCGGCGGCCTCGACCGGGGTGTTCGTGGTCGGTCGAACCCCGGTAACCGGCTCGTCGAGGTGAACCCGGTCGCTGTACGCGGCGGCGAGTGCCTCCGGGAGTCGCTGGAGCCCGCCGTCGACGGTCGCCGGCGGGGCTTTGTCGCCCTGACCGACCCGCTCGAGGAACGCCCTGAGCATGCTGCCGGCCTCGGCCTCGCGTTCCATCAGGCCCGAAAGCGCGAAGGCGGCGGGCATCTCGGCGGGGTCGGAGCCGTAG
>JBLGCN010000242.1:0-4054 GCA_047617405.1 Natronomonas sp. | reverse complement strand
GGCGCTCCTACGCCGCGGTGGTCGACTACCTGACACCGCCGATGGCAAACGCCGGCACGTACGACGACCTCGCCGACTTGGAGGAACTCGCAGACCGCTACCGCGAGGCGGGGATGCAGGACGCGAGAACCGACAACGGCGAGCAACTCGAGCGCCTCATCCGCGAGACTGTCGACGACCTGGACCTGGCCGTCGAACTCGGTATCGCCGGCGATATCGACGAACAGGCCGATGTCCGTGGGCCCGACGCGGCGGGGTCGACCCTCGCGGAGGGGGCGGTCGACGGGGCGACGGTCGGCATCGACGAGCTGGTTGAGCGCGTCCACGCCTACCTGACAGACGTCAAGACGACCCAGATCCGGAAGGGGTTACACACCCTCTCCGAGCCACCCACCGGCGACGACCTCGTGGAGTATCTCGTCGCACTCACCCGGCTCGAGAACCCCGGCGCACCCTCGCTACGGGAGAGTGTTGCCGGCGTTCTCGGCGTCGACTACCAGCGGATGCTCGACGACCCCGGGGCGTACGACGAGACACTGGGTATGACCTACGCGGAGGCTGCCGACCGGGTTCACGAGACGAGCGTCGACCTCGTGGAGACGCTTGCGGCCCACGACTTCGACGTGCCCGAGTCCGAGGGGGAGGCCGGCCCCGGTGCTGGCACGACAGTGAACCTGATGGTCGTCGATATCGACCCGCTGGGTGAGGCCCGCGCCCGTTCGGGCGCACATGACCGCCTGCGGGAGGCGCTCGCGTTCATCTGCGAGGAGGCCGCCCCGCGGGTGCAGGGGGCCAGTATGGAGGTGCCACAGACCGCGGACGCGCTGAACGGCGAGTACGTCGAACCCGGCGGCAGTGGCGCGCCCACCCGTGGCGGCGTCGACCTGTTGCCGACCGCGCGGAACTTCTACACGCTGGACCCCCGGAAGGTGCCGGCAAAGTCCGCCTGGGAGGTCGGGAGCGAGGTTGCCAACGGCGTTGTCGCGCGACACAACGACGAGGAGGGGGAGTACCCCGAGGAGGTCGGGGTCGTCGCCTGGGGCACCCCAACTGTCCGCACCCGCGGCGAGACGGTCGCACAGGTGCTCGCGATGATGGGTGTCCGGCCCGAGTGGACCGACGCCGGCCGGGTCGACGGTGTCGACCCGATCCCGCTCGACGAACTGGGCCGTCCCCGGGTCGACGTGACGACGCGTGTCTCCGGACTGTTCAGAGATGCCTTCCCGCAGGCGGCGAGTGTCATCCACGACGCCGTCGACGCGGTGGTCGCCCTGGACGAGCCCCACTCCGAGAACTACGTGAAAAAACACGTCGAGGAGGAGGCCGCGGCGATGGCCGACACCGAGGACATCGACATGGCAGACGCACGCGATGCGGTGATGGACCGCGTGTTCACCACCCGTCCGGGCGGGTACGGCGCGGGGACGAACAAGGCCGTCGACGAGGGCAACTGGGAGGACCGCGGCGACCTCGCGGAGGTGTACGTCCAGTGGGGCGGCTACGCACTGGGCTCGCGTGGAACGGCAACCGAGGCACACGACGCCTTCGAGCGGCGGCTCTCCTCGGTGGAGGCGACGGTCAAGATCGAGGACACCGCCGAGCAGGACGAGTTCGACTCCTCGGACTGGTACGCCTTCCACGGCGGGTTCATCTCCGCGGTCACCGAGACCGCCGGCGAGGAGCCCGCCTCCTACGTCGGCGACTCCGCGGACCCCGACAACGTCGAGGTGTACACCAACGAGGAGAAGGTCCGCAAGGCGATGCGGGCCCGCGTCCTGAACCCCGAGTGGCTCGACTCGATGGAGGACCACGACTACAAGGGGGCGGGTGACCTCTCGACGACGGTCGACGTGACGCTCGGCTGGGACGCCACCACAGGCGTTATCTCCGATACACTGTGGGCGGAGGTCGCCGACAGCTACGCCTTCGACGAGGACCGCCAGGAGTGGCTGCGCGAGGTCAACCCCTGGGCGCTCGAGTCGATCACCGACACGCTGCTAGAGGCCATCGACCGCGGCCTCTGGGACGCCGACGACGACACCGAGCGGCGGTTACGCGACCTCAACCTCCAGGTCGACGGCGACCTGGAAGCACGCGCCGGCCACGTCGCCGAGCCCGAGGAGGTGGCAAGCGATGACGACTGACCCCGCCGACGAGGACGGGTTCGAGGAGTACGCCGACCTCGGTGCGACCACCGAGGACGCCATGGAGATCGCCGAGACGAGCATGGACCGCGTGCGCGAACTCGTCCCGCAGGCGACGCTGGCGGACCGGATGCGGGGAAAGGCCGTCCACGCGACCGGCGACCCCGAGTTCCAGCACCTCGTCCGGTTTACCGGTGCCGACGAGTCGGAGCCGGTCCGGGCCGGCGCCCGGGCAGTCCTCGCGGAGCGCCCGGTCGTCACCGACATCACGATGGTGAAGGCGGGTATCACCGGCCGTGGCCACGACTGTCCGGTCCGGAAGGCGATCGGCAACGGTGCCACCCTCGCCGCGGAGACGGGGATGACCCGCACGGCCGCGTCAGTGCTCGAGTTGGACAAGCAGGGCGCGTACGACGACGCGGTTGCTGTCGTCGGAAACGCCCCTACGGCGGCACTCGCGCTGGCTGACTGTATCGCCGAGGGGACCCGGCCGGCGGTCGTCGTTGCGACACCGGTTGGGTTTGTGAAAGCCGCCGAGAGCCGCGAGCGACTCCGGACGGTCGCCGCCGAGCACGGCGTTCCTGCGGTGACAAACGTCGGCCGGCGGGGCGGAAGCGGGCTGGCCGCCGGGCTGGCGAACGAACTCGTCCACGTCGCGAGCGACGTCCGGGACGGTGACATCTCGATGGCGGCCGGGCCGGACCGGGCGGGCGAGGACGCGTGAGCAGTAATAGCGGTCCCGGCCTGTCGGCGTCCGTCGTGTGCTCTTAGCGGCCCAGGCCTTCCCCGTCTGTGGCCATCGGCGCTCGGGCTGACACCAGCGCGTCCTCGAAGGAGGCGGGGCCGGTGCTGTCCACCGCACGGGCGCTCGCCACACCCGCCTCGATCGCGTCGGTGACACCCGGGTGCGTCCCGAGCGGGTCGGCGTAGGTGAGACCGCCACGGTCAAGATCCAGCTTCTCCGGGATCGACTGCTCGGTGGCGTCGTCCGGCGCGAAAAACACCGGCACCACGACCGCCCGACTGGTCGGCAGATTGTATCTGACGCACTCGACGGTGGGGTTCTGTAGGAGATAACACGCCCGGACGGCGCCGTACTCGTCACGAAGGCGGTCGGCGTGGGTTTCGACCATCCGGCGGGAGTAGCTGCCGGCGCTGTTGCCGAGTCCGGCCAGCGCCAACCCCACGTCCGGCCCCGGGTCGACGTGTTCGGCCGCGCGCTCCCGGACCGCCCGGGTGACAGCCGGGTGCCGCCCAACCGGCTCACAGTACCGGAGGTCGGCGTCGAGATAGGACAGTGCCTGTGGCACCTGGTTGACCGTTTCGTGGGTGTGTGCCGGAGACGCCGGAACAACGTACGCTCGCTCAGTTTCGACAGCGGCGAGGTCCTCACGCAGGTCCCGGACCGGGTCGGACCGGTAGGTCAGAACCCGCACCATGTCGGCCGTCTCGCGCTCGCGCAACCGGTCGGCGTGGGCTTCGTACGCCGACCGGCGCCCCGTTTCGCGCCCGATGAGCAGGAGTGTTTCGTCGGTCATGTGTGCAAGTATTGTTGTGTTACTGCAACCCGAGTTGTTCCCAACCTTGTGAGGATATCACAAATAAGTTACGGACACTGCCGGCTGTGCCGTCCTGAGCAGACTCGCCACCCCGGAACAGCGAGATTCGTCACAGCCCTACGGCCGGTAGTATCAGTATGGGTTGCCGGCCACAGCGGGCCAACGACCCGAGCACACAGGGGTGGCCGGCGGCGTCGTCCGTGAAGGCTTTATTCACCCCCGCCGGAGGAAGCGACGCGTGCGAGGGTAGCTAAGCCTGGAAACGGCGGCGGACTCAAGATCCGCTCCCGTAGGGGTCCAAGGGTTCAAATCCCTTCCCTCGCATGCCTGAGCGTGACCGAACGGGAACGC
>JBLGCN010000241.1:0-4059 GCA_047617405.1 Natronomonas sp. | reverse complement strand
TCCTCGCCGTAGTAGACGGTGTACAACGCGGCCCGCAGGAGCGCGAGCACGGCAAACAGCGTCGGCACGAACACGCTCCCGGCGTACAGCACCGGCGCGGCCGCCAGGGGCTCCCACGCCCGGTGAGCGATGGCGAGGAGGAGCACCGCCGGTGCGGTCCCAAAGGAGACGATGTCGGCCATCGAGTCCAGCGTCAGCCCGACCTCACTGGAGCCCAGGTGCCGGGCGACAAGCCCGTCGAGCCCGTCGGCGACGGCTGCGAGCAGGATGAGCCGGGCGGCCAGCCCGGGTCCCTCTGTCACCGCTGCTACCATCGCCACCACGCCGAGCCCGGCGTTCAACAGCGTGACGATATCGGCGACGGCCAGCCGGTCCCGGACCCGGAACGTCATACCCGCCGGTTGACGGGTAGGTATTTGAAGGACCCGGAATCCGCGCCGGCCACCACGGCGCTCGCAGGTGGTCACTACAGGTCCCCGCCGAGCCGGAATCTGGCGAGCGCCGTGACGGTGCCGGCGATGACGACCAGCAACTGCCACCCGGAGCGGACGACCGGAAACACCCGCTCGACAGGGCCGGACTCGACACCGGGGTCGGCCTCGGGGTTGACACCGGTCGTGTACGTGACGTTCTCGGTTGTCCCGACGCTCTCCGGGGCCGGGACGCTCCCGTCCCCGGCCGTGGCCCCTGACTCGGCGGGCACCTCAATAAAGCTCTGGACCAGCCCCTCCGCCGTCGAGAACCCCAGCCTCCCGTTGAGCACGTAGAACTGGTCGACCAGCGGGTACAGCGCGTTGACCCCGTTGGTGACGAGGTCGAGTCCGATACCCGCAACCGTGAGCGCCAGGACACCGACCCAGGTCACCCGAACACCCCGGTGACCGAACCGGTCGCGCAGGCCCGACCGCTCCCGCAGCCGCGTGTCCACGAGCACCGCGGTGGCGACGACAAGCGGGATCAGGAAGGTGTGTAACAGTGCCCGGTGTGCGCCGGCAAACAGGAACGCGCCGAAGGCGTCCAGGTCCGGTGCGGCCGTCACCGCGATCACCACCGCCAGCGACCGCAGGTCGTAGGCCGCCCCCAGCAGCGCCGCGGCCAACAGGGCCGCGAGAGCGACGTGAACCACCGTCGACGGCATACGCTACGGATCGACGCGGCTGCGATGAGTCTTGCGGTGAACGGCCCGTATGTACTCTGTTCCCGGCGGCCGGCCGGTCAGGCGTGAGCCTCGACCAGGCTCCGCAGCTCCGACTCCTGCTGGACACCGACCAACTGCTCTGTAGGCTCACCGTCGACGAACAGCAACAGCGTCGGAACACCCTGGACGCCGTGCCCGGCGGCGAGCTGCTGGTGGGCATCGATATCTACCTTCGCGACTGTGGCGGCCGTCTCGGCCGCAATCGTCTCGACGGTCGGCTCCAGCACCTTACAGGGGCCACACCAGTCGGCGTAGAAGTCGACGAGAACGACGCGGTGGTCGCTGACGAGCTCATCAAGGTGGGCGTTACCGTCCACGTGCACGGGGTCCTCGGGGGTGCCGACCGTCGCGGCCAGTTCCGCTCTCTTTCGCGCGCGGATCTCCTCGATATCGTCGGTGTTCTCGCTCATATCGGTCGTAGGTCGCTCACCAACTTCAACAGTCCGGGATTCTGCTGTCGGGACACACGACCACCTGCTCCCCGGTAGACTCCCCGGGTGGTCGGCGAGACCCCCGTCGCCCCCTCGGAGCGTCTGACACACCATTTAAGAGGCCACCGGGCGAGTGTGTCAGTATGAACCGCGATTCCGCACCACAGGAGATTACGAGGCTCGTCGGCCGCGAGGTGTACTCGAACAACGGCGTCTTTCTCGGAGAGGTCGAGGACCTCAGACTGGACCTGGATACCGAGGGGGTAACAGGGCTAGCGCTACACGAACTCAACCGCGAACTGTTCGACAGCGAGGCGCTGGCCGCCCGGGGTGTCATCGTCCCGTACCGGTGGGTCCAGTCGGTCGGCGACATCGTCATCGTCAACGACCTCGTCGAGCGCATCCAGGACGCAAAGGGCAGCGAGGAGGAGACGGCGACTGTCTGAGCCGCCCGTCGCCCCCTCACAGCGAACCCTTCTACCGGGCAGACCCGGGTCACCCGCCGTTGTTGCCGTCCCCGCCTTCGACACCCATCGCCTGGAAGAGTTTCTTCGTGACTGCCTCCTCGGTCAGTTCCAGCAGCGTCTCCCGGTTGTCCTCGCTGACCTCGATTCCGGTGAAGATGCCCAGCGGGATCTCCGCGGTGGCGTCCGTCGAGTGACCGGCCGGCTCGCCGATGTCGCCGAAGGCGTCCTCGAGGGTCTTTCCGATGTCGATCCGGATGTCCTTCGACCGGGCCGCCAGATAGATCGTGTCGTCGGTGATGGCGAAGACCGCGGTCGTGGTGATCCCCTCTAAATTCAGGAGATGCTGGGCGGCCTGGGAGAGGGCGTCCCGGTCGCGGATGAACCCGGCGTTCGAGACGAGGTGTGACCCCTCGACCTGTCGCTTGCGGATCGCCTCCGCGAGGACATCCAGCGTCTCCGGCGACATCGACGGCGACTCCACCTGTTCGAGGGTATCGTGGTCCGCGAACGGGTAGAGGTAGGCCGCCGCCGTCAGGTCCGCGGGGGTGGTGTCGCGCTTGAAATCGAGCGTCTCCGCACGGATACCGTACAGCAGGGCGGTGGCGACGTTCTCCTCGAGTGTCTGGTCGAGTTCCTGGGTGTACTTCGTGAGAACCGTCGAGGTGGCGGAGACGTTTGACCGGATGTCGGCAAAGGCAACATTGTGGTCGTGTTCGTGCTCGTAGTGGTCGATAATGATGTCGGCGTCGACCTCCGCCTGTGGCTCGCCGGATTTGGCGTGGTCGACGAGCGCAACAGTGCCGTACGCCGCGGCGTCGATATCCCCGTCCGCGACGAGTTCGATCCCCAGGAGGTTCACGAACGCGCGGTTCTCCTGGTGTCCGATCTCGCCGTCGTAGATGATTGTCGCCTCAACATCGAGGTTCTCGGCGATGGTCTGGAGGGCGGCGGCGCTGGCGATGGAGTCCGGGTCCGGGCTGCGGTGGATCCGGATGGCGAGTTTCCCGTCGGTTTCGGCGATGACATCGGTCAGCTGGCGGGCCTTGTACTCGAGTTCGCCCGACTCGAGCGCCCGGAGCGCGGAGTCGGCGATGACGGCCGAGGGGTTGATCACGACGTCGGCACCGAGGTCGGTGAGATTGTCCGCCGACACGGGGTCAGAGGCGCGGGCGACAATATACTGCTCGTCCCCGTGTTCGCGAACACTCTCGACGGCGGCGGCGTTTGCCTCCACGTCCGAGGAGAGGATGAGGATGACATCGTGGTCGACAACCGTCTCGGCGACGGCCTCGTCACGGATGTCGGCCTGCCTCGCGTCCAAGTCCTGGTCGCGCAGCGCCTCCACCCGGCCCTTGTCGGCGTCGATGATCTGGACGTCCTTTCCCTCCGCGACGAGTTCCTCCGCGACCGCGTGCCCCACGCTCCCGCACCCGAGGATCGCATAGGTGGACATCGCGGCCATCGTGATGCCCGTCCCGGCTGTACTCATAGTACCACACGATTGGTGCGGCAAGGGTTATAATGGACAGGTTCTCCCGTCCGAGTCGGGGTGAGGGGTGTCCGGGGCGTTACCAGGGGCCCCGTCAGGATTTCACCACAACCACCGTACACCGCAGTTTTTAGTGACTGCTGCGTACAGTGATACACGATGTCTGGTGATCAAAACGACGATACTGAGGACAGGCCGGGTGGGCAGTCACCGGAAGGAGGGGGGAACGAACAGCCACGGCAGGGGGGCAACGCCCCCGAAACACCACCGGGTGGACCTGGCGGGCAACCACAGGGACAGCCACCACAGGGTGGCGCCGGTGCGCCCGGGGGGGCGGCAGGCGGCCAGCCACAGGGACAGCCTCCTGCACAGCAGCCACAGAGAGGCTACCAGGGCGGCGCTCGACAGCCGGTCCAGACCGGTCCGAGCGTCACCGACATCTTCAGTCGACTCGACACAAAAAACGAGATGAAA
>JBLGCN010000240.1:0-4060 GCA_047617405.1 Natronomonas sp. | reverse complement strand
GAAACACTGCACCTCGACGGTCCGCCCCTCAGGGTCCTCAGCGAACACCTGGTAGATGCCGTATGTGTCGTTGTAGCGGGGTGGCTCGACGAGACTGCGGCCGAACCGGTCGGCCAGTCGGTCGACGCCGGCCCGGTTCGGGACGACCAGCGTGAGGATACCCTCCGTCTCGGCGGGTGAGCGGTCGCAGAAGCCGAACCGGAACCCCTGGAAGTCGAGGATGGTGCAGTCGGGCTGCTCGCGCCACGTCTCACAGCCGACGCCGCGGTAGAACGCGACCGTCTCGTCGAGTCGCTCGCTCCGGAAGAAGACGATGCCGCCGTGGTCCATACCGACCCGTCGACCGGCGACGGCTTCGACCTTTGCACTCGACTCCGCTACACCAATCCGAGCGCCCGGAGCCCGCCGAGCCAGTCGAAGTCGAAGACGTAGAGGTAGATCTGCGCCACACCGGCGAGCACCAGCAGTGCGCCAGCGGCGCGGGAGACCCGGCCCGTCTGCCCGGAGAGCCGCCGGAGCAGCCCGACGCGGCCGAGGGCGGCCAGCAGCGTCACCCCGATCATCATGACTGCCATCCCGAACGCGTACGTCCCGAGGATCAGCACGGCACCCGTCGGGCCAGAGCCCAGCGCGACGAGCGCCAGCCCGATGAAGACGGGCGCGGTACAGCCCGCGGCGGCGACGGCGTACACCACGCCGAAGGTGAAGTAGCCGCCGGCGGTCTGCCGGCGCTCGGGCAACAGGACGTGGAGGTCGGGCACCAGGCCGACGACGAGGCCGGCGCCCAGGGCGATCAGCAGCCCCCCGACGACGGGCTCCAGCACCGCGATATCCCGCAGCGCGCGGGCGCCGACGGCGGCCGCGATGCCCGCGAGGATGCCGTAGACGACGAAGAAGCCCAGACTCGCTAGTACGCCGACCGCCGCCGCCCGGCCGATCCGGGCCGGCATCGAGGCCGTGGCTTCCCCCTCGCCGGTCCCCTGGCCGAGGTAGAAGGCGACGTAGCCGGGGAGGAGCGGGAACGCACACGGCGCGAAGAACGTGGCCGCGCCCGCGGAGAAGGCGAAGGCCAGGCGGCTGGTCGAGACGGGTTCCATCACGCCTCACCGGCGCCGGCCTCGCGCAGTTTCGTCGCGACCGTGTCGGCCGCCGCCAGCCCGACGTGGCGCCACACCTCCTCCCCGGAGGCGTCGAAGACGAGCAGCGTCGGCACCCGGGTCACGCCGAACCGTTCGTTGGTCCGGAGCTCCGTGTCCTGTGCGACCGCCCACGTCCCCTCGTACTCCCGCCAGAAATCCCGGATGGGGTCGGTCTCCTCCTCGTTCGTGATCGACAGCATGTGCGCGTCGGGGAACGACTCGCGGACCTCGCGCAGCTCCGCCATCTGGGGCTTGCAGGGCGCACACCAGGTCGCCCAGAAGTCCAGCAGCGCCGGGCGGTCCGGCAGCACCGGCACCGGTCCACCGGGCGAGCCGCCCACCTCGAGCGTCTGGAGCGTCGGCCCCTCGGGGTCGTCGGTGTTCCCGTCGCCACCTCCACCACCGCCGGACGAGACGCACCCGGCCAGGCCGGTCGCGACCGCGGTGCCTACCGTGGCGAGCAGTCGACGGCGGTTCATACCCGAACGGAACGGCTGTCCCACCTAAACCCCGCTGCGATTGTGAGTGACCGACACACGAGCCCGCCGCCGTCATGCGGTGTGCGTCCGCATGGCCGGGTATGACGTACAGCCGGCGGTCGCTGCTCGCGTGCTGTGCGGCGGGAGCCGGCCTGCTCGCCGGCTGCGGCTATCGGGCGGATGCCGGCGTGAACGAGGCCGGCCGGGACCCGATGGCATCCCCCACGGCGAGCCCCGAACAACGGACCGTCAACGGGGTCGAGGTCCCGGTCCCGCGCTCGGAGCTGCAGCGCGGCGCCGCGAAGGACGCCATCGCGGCCATCGTCGACCCCGTCTTCGGGGAGGACTGGTCCGGCATCTCGATGGAGGTCAACACCAACGTGGGTACGTACATCTCGAAACCACGGCTCTCGGCCGACGAGCCCGTCATCGGTGTCGCCCGTGCGGGCGAGGCCAGGGCGTATCCGCTGCGACTGCTCAACTGGCACGAGGTCGTGAACGACGAGTTCGGCGGGCCGCTCCTGGTGACCTACTGCCCGCTCTGCGGAAGTGCCATGACGGCCGTCCGCAGGGCGGCGGGCGAGGAGACGGTCTTCGGTGTCTCGGGGCTACTGTACCGGAACGACCTGGTGATGTACGACCGCGCGACCGACAGCCTCTGGAGTCAGATCATCGCCACCGCCATCCGCGGCGAGTTGACCGGTGAGACGCTCCAGTTGGTCCCCTCGACGCTCACGACGTGGGGCGAGTGGCAGGAGACCTATCCCGACACCGTCGTCCTCCGCCCCCCGCCCGATTCCGGTACCATCGGTGACGCCGGCCCCGCGAACTACGACCAGTACCCGTACGGGCAGTACCGGACCGACAGCAAGATCGGTCTCGGCGGGTCCGCCGACGACGGCGATGGCCGACTCCACCCCAAGACCACCGTTATCGGTGTCGAGCGCGACGATGCTGCCGTCGCGTATCCGCTGCCGATCGTCCAGGAGGCGGGCGTGGTGAACGACACGGTGGGTAACCTGCCGGTGGTGGTGGCGGCGACGGCCGACGGGACCCTGGTCGCGTACGTCCGCCGGGTCGACGGCGAGGCGGTCCCCGTCGAGCGTGCCGACGAGACCCACCTGCAGGCGGCAGGCTCGCGGTGGCAGGTCACCACGGGCCGGGCCGTCGACGGCCCCCACAAGGGAACCGTTCTGGAGTCGGCCAACGACACCTCCCCGATGTTCTTCTTCGCGTGGAAGGACTTCCACGCCGAGACGGAGGTGTACGGGGTCGACCGTGGCACGACCGTCGCGACGGGGACCCCCACGCCCGTCGGCTGGCGGACCCGCTGATTCCCGTTCGGTGCCCGCCGGGCCGTCTGTGAGCGATGGACACACGGACCCGCTGCGGTCATGGTCGGGTCGCACCTTCGTCACGGTATGACCTCGCGTCGTCGCTATCTGGCCGGGCTGGGTCTCGCGGCCACCCTCGGGATGGCCGGCTGTACGACCGACCTCGGCTCCGGCTCCGGCGGGTCGGCGCCGGACGGCACCCGGACATCGAGCGGGAACAGCAGCGCCGCCCAGGGGCTCTCGCTGCCGGTGCCGGAGTCGGAACTGCAGCGTGGCGCCGCCCAGGACGCCATCCCGGCCATCACGGACCCGGTCTTCGAGTCGGACTGGTCCGGCTACAGCTCCGAACAGTACGGAAGCGCCAGCCTCTCCGACGACGACACCGTCATCGGTGTCGCCCGTGCGGGCGAGGCTCGCGCGTATCCACTCAGGATCCTCAACTGGCACGAGGTCGTGAACGACGAGTTCGGCGGGCCGCTCCTGGTGACCTACTGCCCGCTCTGCGGGAGCGGGATGACGGCTGTGCGGAAGGCGGCGGGCGAGGAGACGGTCTTCGGTGTCTCGGGGCTGCTGTACCGGAACGACCTGGTGATGTACGACGACGCGACCAACAGTCTGTGGGGACAGATCGTCGCTACCGCCATCCGCGGGGAACTGACGGGCGAGACACTCCAGCTGGTCCCCTCGGCCCTCACGACGTGGGGCGAGTGGCAGGAGACCTACCCGGACACCGTCGTCCTCCGCCCCCCGCCGGAGTCCGACACGGTCAAGGACAGCGGGGACGTGCGTGACTACTCCCGGAACCCGTACGCCGGGTACGACGAGTCCCGCGACATCGGCGTCGGCTTCTCCGGGGGCGACTACGACGACGACCGGCTCCACCCCAAGACCACCGTCATCGGTGTGGGTCACGACGGGGAGGCCGTGGCGTACCCGCTCTCGGCGGTCCAGAACGCCGGCGTGGTGAACGATACGGTGGATGACCTGCCGGTGGTGGTGGCGGCGACGGCCGACGGGACCCTGGTCGCGTACGTCCGCCGGGTCGACGGCGAGGCGGTCACCTTCGAGCGCGCCGACGAGACCCACCTGCAGGCGGCAGGCTCGCGGT
>JBLGCN010000239.1:0-4068 GCA_047617405.1 Natronomonas sp. | reverse complement strand
ACGGCTCGCGAGCGCGTGCGCGCCGGCCGCCTGCGTGACTATCTCGAGGGACAGGCCCGTCACGAGCAGTGGCACACCGCTGTCTTTCGCCGGCTCGACCAGCAGTACGGCTATCTCGAACAGCGAACGCCGGTCATCCGGCGTGCCGAGGTGACCGCCGCGAGCGAGGACACCCTCAATCGAGTGGAGATCCAGCGCTTCGCCCGGCGGGTCACCGACCGCTACCGCTGTCGGTTCGACACCCCGCTCGTGCTCGTGCCCTGCTCGGCCCGCAAGCCCTACAGCGAGTCCCAGAGCCACAGCCAGTTCCACGACGCCGTCCAGTTCCGCGCCCACACCGTCTCGATGACCTCGCCGATCGGCGTTGTCCCCCAGGAACTCGAACTCACCTACCCCGCCCAGCACTACGACTCGGTGGTCACCGGCGAGTGGTCCGCGACGGAGGTCGAGTTCGTGAGTAGCGTGCTCGCGGCCTACCTCCGGGCCAACGACTACCCACGGATAGTCGCGCACGTCCCTGCCGACTACCGCCCCATCTGTGAGCGCGTCGAAGACGACCTCGGCGTGACCTTCGAGTACACCGTCACCGACCACCCGACGACGGCCGACTCGCTGGGGAATCTGGCGGCCGCCCTGGCGGGCGAACAGACGTACCGCAAGCGCGAGCGCCAGCACAACACCCTCCGGGCGGTCGCGGACTACCAGTTCGGCCGCGGCGCCGGCGACGCCCTCTTCGATGGTATCCAGGTCAGGGCGCGCTACCCGAAGCTGAAGGCCCACGACGCCGACGGCGAGCAGCTCGCGGCGCTCGTCCCGCAGTACGGTGTGCTCTCGCTGACGCTCGCGGGCGCCCGCCGCTGGGTCGACAGCGACGCGCCCACAAAGCGCGTCGAGATCGACGACTTCGTGCCACACGGGTCGGTGCTCGCGCCGGGGGTCGTCGACGCCAGCGAGGCAATCCGGGTCAGCGACGAGGTTGTCGTGGAGGGGCCGAGTGCCTTCGCGGTCGGTCGGGCCGAGATGAGCGGCCCGGAGATGGCCCGGAGCACGCGCGGGGTCGCCACGAACGTCCGTCACGTCGAGGAGTTGTAGAGTGGGCCAAACGACTTTGTGGCTGTAAGCCTCCCTCAAGAGAGATACCTCTCGACACGGACAACCCACCCGAACCGGCAAATGAAGGTTCCGGTCAGTCGCCAGCGAAGCCGACTTAGGCACACAGCCACTCTCGGTGTGTAATGAGCAAGCCCGATCCCGAGGTCTACGAGCAGGGGCGCGGGATGGACGCCCACAACAGGGCGATGCGGGAGATACGCGCCCGGAAGGACGAGTCCCACGACCCGACCGAGCCGACCCGTGTCTGGCTGGACGAGGACAACACCCCTGACGGCGTCTACGACTCGCTGACGATCATCCTCAACACCGGCGGCTGTCGGTGGGCCCGCGCCGGCGGCTGTACCATGTGTGGCTACGTCGCCGAGTCCGTCGAGGGTGGGAGTGTCAGCCACGAGCACCTCATGACACAGGTCGAGAAGTGTCTGGAGCACGAGGCGGAACACGCCGAGGACCCCGCCGGACAGGTCAAGATCTACACCTCCGGCTCGTTTCTCGACGAGCGGGAGGTGGGCGCGGAAACCCGCCGGGCCATCGCCGACACCTTCGCCGACCGCGACCGGATCGTCGTCGAGTCACTGCCGGACTTTATCGACGCCCGAAAGGTGGCCGACTTCACCGACCACGGGCTGGCGACGGATATCGCGGTCGGGCTGGAGACCGCGACCGACCGAGTCCGCCACGACTGCGTCAACAAGTACTTCGACTTCGCGGCGTTCGAGCGCGCGGCCGCCGACGCCGCCGATGCCGGCGCGGGGGTGAAGGCCTACCTCCTGATGAAGCCGGCCTTTCTCTCGGAGGCCGAGGCGGTGGCGGATATGAACTCCTCGGTCCGGCGGTGTGCCGACGTCGAGGGCTGTCACACCGTCTCGATGAACCCCTGTAACGTGCAACGGCACACCATGGTCGAGGACCTCTTTCACGCCGACGGCTACCGGCCGCCGTGGCTCTGGTCGGTCTGTGACGTGTTAGCGGCCACCGCCGACGCGGACGTGCTCGTGGTCTCGGACCCTGTCGGCCACGGCTCGGAGCGGGGCCCACACAACTGCGGGGAGTGTGACGACCGCGTCCAGCGCGCAATCAAGGACTTCAATCTCCGGCAGGAGCCCTCGGTCTTCGAACAGGTCTCGTGTGCCTGCGAGCGTACCTGGGAGGCGGTGCGCGAGCGCGAGCGCAGTTACTCGATGCCGCTGGCGCGGTGACGACCCCACCGACGCACACCGTCCCACCGCTTGCCGTCAGTTTCACTTTCACTCCGGCTGGCTCGGGTATTAGTGATGCAGCGCACTAAGCTGTGGTAGGGCCAGGAGCCCTCGGGCGAGTGCCCGACTGTCACACCTCTGTGGCCTTGTTCCCAATCTATTCCCCTTCGCACGCTCGTGAGCGGCGATGTTACCGTTGGAGACGCTCCAGCCACCGGCCGAGTCTGCCGGCGCTGCCGGTCACCACGCGGTCGGAGTTGAAGACGTAGACGGCGAGCCCGATAGCCGCCAGCGCGAAGACCGCCTCGTAGGCGACCCCCGCGAGCACGAGCCCGCTGTCCCCGAACATCAGCTGTTTCGGGGCCATCACCGGGTGGGTAAAGGGGATGGCAAAGAGCAGGGCCTGTAACGGGGGTGAGAGGGTCGTGAAGTCGGTGAACATGGTGGCAAAGGCCGGCGCGATAGCGAGGACCGACAGCGGGAAGAGGAGGATCTGCGCGCCCTGGCGGTCGCCGGCAAAGACCCCGAGCACGAGCGCCAGCGCCAGCGCGCCGACGACCGCAAAAAAGATCGCCGCGCCGATGACGAGATACTCCGTGACGCCGAGGCTGAACGCGGCCGGCAGGGCGCCGGCCCCGCCAGTGAGGCCGGTCTGGTACTCGAACAGCGCAACGGTGAACACGCCCGCGGCGAGCAGGCCGACGGTCGCGCTCCCGACGAGTTTGGCGGCGACGATCGTCCGCCGCGCGACGGGCATCGTCAGCAGCGTCTCCAGGGTCTTGTGCTCCTTTTCGATCCCCATCGAGTTGATCACCATCTGCCCGGAGAAGACGATCACCAGCATGATCACGACGGGGATGAAGATGAACTGCGAGGTGAACGCGCTGGAGAGGACGCTCGGGGGCTGGCTGACCTGCTGGCCTTTGACCAGTGTGACGTAGGAGGGGTCGACGGGGTCGAGTTGGGCGTCGGTGGCGCCGGTGGCCGCCTTCGTGACCCGCTGTGCCGCGAGGTCAAGTAGCCCGTCGACCTGGCCGGAGGAGGCGACCCCCGACAGCGAGACGCTCTCGACGACGGTCCGGACCTGCACCCCACCTTGCTGGCCCGCCGCGACCCGTTCACTAAACTCGCCGGGGACGACGACCAGGGCCGTCCCGCCCGCGGCCCGGGTCCGCCCCAAGGCCTCGGCCGCCGAGACGTTGCTCCCGTGATAGACCACCTCCGCACCCTGGCTGTAGGTTTCGTTGACGATAGTCGCGTACTCGCCGGTGTCGTTGAGGACGACGCCGACGGATGGCTGGCCCGCGACCGCCTCGTCGATGCCGCCGACGCCCTGCCCGAGGGCGACAAAGAGGATCGGGACGAGCAGGACCGGAAGGAGATATCGGGGCCGGAGCAGCTCGCGGACCTCCTTCCGGGTGAGTCGGAGGAACTGTCTCATGCCGTCACCTCTAGGAAGGCGTCCTCGAGATTTTCCGTCCCAGTCCTGGCGACCAGCTCCTCGGGGGTACCGGTGGCGACGACCTCGCCCTCGTCGAGCAGGCCAACCCGGTCACAGAGAGACGCCACCTCCAGCATGTTGTGCGAGGAGAGGACGACGCTGCGCTCGGCGCCGGGGTAGGCCTTGACCGTGTCCCGGACCTGGCGGGCGTTGCGCACGTCCAGCCCCGAGGTCGGCTCGTCGAGGATCGCCAGGTCGGGCTCGGTCATCAGCGCCGCCGCGATCAGGAGTTTGCGGGTCATCCCCTTGCTGTAC